>CATAMV010000021.1 GCA_949487855.1 Bacteroidota bacterium | reverse complement strand
AATTCAATTCAATAAGTAAGTATGGAAAATCTGGCACTTATAGAGTCTTTCTCGGAATTCAAGGATGAAAAATTCATCGACCGTGTAACGCTCATGTCCATTTTGGAAGAAGTATTTCGTTCAACGCTAAAGAAAAAATACGGCACGGACGACAATTTCGATATCATCATCAACCCAGACAAAGGGGATTTGGAAATTTGGCGTAACCGCATTGTGGTGGAAGACGGTGAAGTAGAAGATCCAAACGAAGAAATCGAACTTTCTGAGGCCCGTAAAATTGAGCCCGATTTTGAGGTAGGCGAAGACGTATCCGAAGAAGTAAAATTGGCACAATTAGGTCGTCGCATGGTGTTGTCGTTACGCCAAAATTTGGTAGCGCGCATTCACGAGCACGATAACACCATCATTTACAAGCAATTTATTGATTTGGTTGGGGAGATTTACACTGCTGAGGTGCATCATATTCGCAATCGCGTTGTGATTTTATTGGACGATGAAGGCAATGAAATCATCTTGCCAAAAGACCGCCAAATCCCATCAGACTTTTACCGCAAGGGCGACAATGTTCGCGGGATTATTGAAAGCGTTGAGCTTAAAGGCACCAAGCCAAGTATCGTCATGTCTAGAACATCTCCTAAGTTTTTGGAAAAACTATTTGAGCAAGAAATTCCAGAAGTTTTTGACGGGCTGATAACCATTAAAAAAGCCGTTCGAGTTCCAGGTGAAAAAGCAAAAGTAGCCGTTGACTCTTATGATGACCGCATTGACCCAGTGGGCGCTTGTGTGGGAATGAAAGGATCACGTATTCACGGCATAGTGCGGGAATTAGGAAACGAAAATATAGACGTTATCAATTACACCAATAACACACAGCTTTTGATTACAAGAGCTCTAAGCCCAGCTAAGGTTGCATCGTTAAAAATTGACGAAGAAAACAAGCGTGTTGAGGTAATGATGGATCCAAGTGAGGTGTCAAAAGCAATTGGGCGTGGCGGATTTAACATCCGACTTGCAGGACAACTTACAGGATACGAAATTGATGTGTATCGTGAAGGTATGGAGGAAGATGTAGAGCTTACAGAATTCTCTGACGAAATCGAAGCATGGATCATAGAAGAATTTAAAAAGGCAGGATTAGATACTGCAAAAAGCGTGTTGGAACAAGATATAGAGGACTTGGTAAAACGCACCGACTTGGAGGAAGAAACCATTCAGGATGTGCGTAAAGTGTTAAGCGCAGAGTTTTCTAACGAATAACCGCACATTTTTTTAATTTTGAGTGCACAAACATTTTATGGCTGATTTAAAAACAATTCGAATAAACAAAGTACTCCGCGAGTTAAATATCTCGTTGGATCGTGCGGTGGAGCACCTTGCTGAAAAGGGGTTTCAGGTAGAAGCACGACCTACAACCAAAATTTCGAAGCAGGAGTACGAACTTCTTTTGGATGCCTTCCAAACGGATCGCTCAAAAAAGGAAGCTTCGCATGAAGTTTTTGAAGAAAAGCGCAAAGAAAAAGAAGCCATACGAGAGCAAACTCAAAAAGAAATTGAAGAAGAGCAACCTCAGAAAGTTGCTCCACCAACACCTCCAGCGCCCAAAGCGGATACGGTAGTCCGTGCGCAGAGTAAATTAGGGGGATTAAAAACAGTGGGTAAAATTGATTTAAACCCAAAACCTGCTCCTAAAAAACAAGAAGCTCCAAAACCTACTCCAGCTCAAGTACCTAAAGTTGAGGAGAAAAAAGAAGTAGAGCCTGTTGTTGAAAAAGCTCCCGCTACAAAAGAAGACCCTTCTGAGACCCCCAGCGGTAAAATAGAAACACAGTACAAAAAGTTAAGTGGATTAAAAGCCACAGGCGAAAAAATTGACCTTACACAGTTTAAAAAACCCGCCCCTAAAAAGCCTGCAGACGGAGAAGGGAATAAGCGCCGAAGAAAGCGTATAACCAAAGATACCGGTCCTGGCAACCGCAAGCCGTCACAAGGTAGAGGTGGGCAAAAACAACAACGCCCAGCGGTTCAAAAAGAAGAGCCAACAGAAGAAGAAATCCAAAAGCAAATTCGTGAAACCTTAGAAAAACTTCAAGGTAAAACCACAAAATCTAAAGGAGCAAAATACCGTCGAGAAAAAAGAGATTCTCACCGCCAAAAATCGGAGGAAGAGGAAGCATTGCAAGAAGCGGAAAATAAAATTTTAAAAGTAACCGAATTTGTTACGGTTGGTGAAGTAGCCACTATGATGGATGTGAGTTCTACACAGATTATTTCGGCCTGTATGACGCTTGGAATAATGGTTACCATGAATCAGCGATTGGACGCCGAAACATTATCTGTAGTAGCAGAAGAATTTGGCTATGAGGTTGAGTTTGTTACCTCCGACATTGAAGAAGCCGTTGAAGTAATTGAAGACAAACCAGAAGACCTAAAATCACGTGCGCCAATTGTAACGGTGATGGGTCATGTTGACCATGGAAAAACATCTTTACTAGATTATGTGCGAAATGCAAATGTAATTGAAGGGGAATCTGGTGGAATCACACAACATATAGGCGCGTATAGTGTGTCGCTAAAAGACGGGCAGAAAATCGCGTTTTTAGACACTCCTGGTCACGAAGCTTTTACTGCAATGCGTGCCAGAGGAACACAGGTTACCGATTTAGTAATTATTGTTGTAGCTGCTGATGATGATATCAAGCCACAAACAAAAGAAGCCATTAGCCATGCTCAAGCTGCATCTGTTCCTATTGTTTTTGCTATAAATAAAGTGGACTTGCCTACGGCAAACCCAGATAAAATTAAGGAAAGCTTGGCAGGAATGAATTTGTTGGTAGAAGATTGGGGTGGTAAAATTCAGTCGCAAGATATCTCTGCAAAAACAGGTCAAGGTGTTGAAGAACTTTTAGAGAAAGTATTGCTTGAGGCGGAGTTGTTAGAGTTGAAAGCCAACCCAGACAGAGCTGCGCAAGGAACTGTTGTAGAAGCCTTTTTGGATAAAGGCCGTGGTTATGTTTCAACTATTTTGGTACAAGCCGGAACGCTTAAAATTGGCGATTATATTTTGGCAGGACGTCACAGCGGAAAAGTACGCGCAATGCAAGACGAGCATGGACGCGAGGTTGCCGAAGCTGGACCATCAACACCTGTTTCTATCCTAGGACTCGATGGTGCCCCACAAGCTGGAGATCGTTTTAACATTTATACAGATGAGCGGGAAGCAAAGCAAATTGCTGCAAAACGCACGCAACTTGTTCGCGAGCAATCGGTACGAACCCAACGTCATATTACCTTAGACGAAATTGGACGCCGTATAGCATTAGGTGACTTTAAAGAACTTAATATTATTTTAAAGGGAGATGTTGACGGTTCTGTTGAAGCATTGACCGACTCATTCCAAAAACTTTCTACGGAAGAAATTCAAGTAAATATCATCCACAAGGGGGTGGGTGCGATCACGGAATCTGACGTGCTTCTTGCATCGGCATCTGATGCTATTGTCATTGGATTTAATGTGCGCCCTATGGGAACAGCACGCCAATTGGCAGAAAAAGAGGAAATCGATATTCGAAGCTATTCCATTATTTACGATGCCATAAACGATCTTAAAGATGCTATGGAAGGCATGCTTTCGCCTGAATTTAAAGAAGAAATTACAGGGAATGCAGAAATCCGCGAGACATTTAAAATTTCAAAAATTGGAACCATTGCAGGTTGTATGGTAACAGATGGAAAAATTCTACGCAACACAGGGGTTCGTATAATTCGTGAAGGGGTTGTAATTCACACGGGGTCCTTAGAGTCGCTCAAGCGTTTTAAAGACGATGTTAAAGAAGTGAGCAAAGGCTATGATTGTGGATTGCAAATCAAAGGGTTTAACGACATCAAAGAAGGCGATGTTGTGGAAGGATACCAAGAAGTTGCAATTAAGAAAAAGTTGAAATAAACTTAAGGCTTTAGTACAAAAGCAGCTTTAAATCGTTTTTTTATTTTTGTTAAGACGGCTAATGCTGCACGTTCTGTAGCAAAATTCCCTGCTCTTATTTTATAGTTCGGCGTTTCAAAAACGAGTTTTGCAGGTAAATCAGGGTATTGCGCCTCAAATGCTTCTAGAACAGCATTAGTAGCCTCAAAATCTCCATAAAACACCTGAATTGTAAACAGCTTTTTTTCTGACGCCTCACGGTCCAAATTTATTTTTTTTGTTAATAAAGAATCAAGCTTTGCAGGAGCATTTAAAATTGTTTTAGCTTCTTGTGAAAATACGACTGTACTTAAAATGCATAGGGCACATACAATCAAACGGTTAAAATGTGTTTTGAGGTATTTCATATTGGCACAAAAATACAGGATTATTTCATTAATTTTTGTTAAAAACAGTCTAAACATATTTTTCATAAATATCTAAAAATCAATAATTTAATATATTATTTAGACGAAATATAAATTATATCTTTAAGCGTCTTGTGGTTTTTAAAATGAGGTCTGTGTCGTAATTTTGTTGTCTAATTCAAAGGATTGGATTATATCAACAACTAACCACCTATGCACAAGGACAGCTTTCTGGCTCACCTTCCGTTACTGATTCTCTCTTTCTGTTTCAGCTTTGTTGTTGCCGCACAAGAACCCGACGTTCAAAAGGGTAAAGCATTATTTAATGCAAACTGTGCCGCATGTCATAAACTAAATAAACGTGCTGTAGGCCCTGCGCTTGCTGGCGTTAGCGCTAAGTACGATAAAGAATGGCTTTACAGCTGGATTAAGAATTCTACGGCAATGGTTAAGTCGGGCGACGCACAAGCAGTTGCCATATATGAGGAATACAACGGTTCCGTAATGACCTCGTTTCCACAGCTATCAAACGAAGATATCGATAACATTTTGGCGTACACAGATTATACGCCACCCGCTACTGCTGCTACTGCACAACCTGTTGCTGTTGTTGCGCAAAACGAAAGTAGTTTGAGTAACGATCTCATTTTAGTCGTTCTCGTGTTGGTGCTTGCAGCGCTTGTAGTCATGCTATTTTTAGTTAACAAAACACTCAAGCAAATTGCTGCTGCTAACGGCATTGAAATAGTAAAAGAAGAAAAACCTAAACGCACTCCACTTTGGAAAGCTTATGCGCAGAATCCATTTTTAGTGTTTGTTACAGTAGTGTTCTTATTGCTTTCAAGTGCTTATGTCGGATACAGCTATTTGATGCAAGTAGGAATTGACCAAGGATACATGCCCATTCAACCGATACATTACTCACACAAAATACACGCTGGCGCTAACCAAATTGAGTGTAAGTATTGTCACTCATCGGCGCGCGTTTCCAAGCACTCTGGAATTCCTTCTTTAAATGTTTGTATGAACTGTCACATGAACATTGCGGAGTATAATGGAGAAGAGGATCTAGAAAAAGGATACACAAAAGAATTTTATACTAACGAAATCAAAAAGCTCTACAAAGCAGTGGGTTGGGATGAAAATACACAAAGTTATACGGGTGAAACTCAACCTGTGAAGTGGGTGCGCATTCACAACCTTCCAGATTTTGTGTACTTCAATCACGCACAGCACGTTTCGGTTGCAGGAGTTGATTGCCAGAAATGTCACGGCCCTGTTGAAGAAATGGAAATTATGTACCAGCACTCCTCATTAACTATGGGGTGGTGTATTAATTGTCACCGTGAGACAAATGTGAATATCAAAGACAATGCATATTACACCAAAATTCACGAGGAACTATCTAAAAAATACGGAGTAGAAAAACTCACTGCAGCCCAAATGGGAGGATTAGAATGCGGTAAGTGTCACTATTAAGAACTAGCATATGCCCAACCAAAAGAAATACTGGAAAAGCGAAGTTGAGCTAAATGAAGAATCCACGTTGGTGGACGAACTTAGCCAAAAAGAGTTTGCACAAAAACTTCCTGAAGATGTTCTGGGTTCGACCGAGCTTCCAGAAAGCGATACTTCACGCCGTGACTTTTTAAAGTACATGGGCTT
>CATAMV010000020.1 GCA_949487855.1 Bacteroidota bacterium | reverse complement strand
TGGGTGTTTATCGTGGTATAGGTAAATACGAATTTGTGTTGCTCCGACAAAGTCCAAAAATACATTTGGAAGAACTGATTGATAGCTTAAGACCACGAGTCATTATTGCAGACGGAAGTAATTATCCTTCATTTGTTTCAAGATGGGAGAAAACTTGTGCAGCAAAGGGTATTCGTTTTCACGCTACGCCAACACAATGGGCTTATCCCTTAAACTGATACTCAAAATTTTTGATGTAAGCCGTAAAATCTTCTTGAGATTTGATGTTTTTGTAGTCTTGATTGCGAATCAGCTTGAGGTAAATCTCAATTTGTGTTGGGGTAAGATAGCCCACAATGGGAGTAATATAATTTCCTTTTTCGTCAAAAAACACAAGGGTAGGATAACCTGAAACACCCAAATAACGCGTAAACGAATGGGCCCCATTTCTGGTCTTCGCCCGTTTAGGATCGTAATTTGGATTGTCAAAATCTTGTCCCTGATAGGATACTTTTTCATTGCCCTCAGCGTTAAATTTTACAGGATAAAAATGCGTATTCATGTAGGTGCTCACATCTTCGTTGCCAAACGTGTTTTTATCCAACATTTTACATGGACCACACCAAACTGTATAAGCGTCTAAGATAATGGGCTTGGGTTTTTCCTTTTGAGCGGTCAACGCTTCTTCAAGGGTGTACCACTTGACTTGGGCAAAAGTTGCCGTGCAAAACAACAACAAGATCAGGAGATTTAATTTTTTAATGTATTCCATGCATTTTACGTATTAAGATGGGTCTTAATAATATCATCAATATTCCTGCCAAAACAGGAATTGCAAAGAAAATTAAAAAGAAATTAGAAAGTCCATAGGCCTCTGAAATTTTATCAATATAACTTCCCGTTTTACCACCCGAGAAGTTAGCTACAGCACTACATACAAACCAAAAACCAAACATAAGCCCTACCAACTTCACCGGAGCTAATTTACTGACATATGACAACCCAACTGGGGACACACATAATTCGCCCATCGTATGAAACAAATAGGCTAAAATCAACCAAACAATGCTAACACTAGCCGTTTCTGCTCCCATAGGAATACCCATGGCACCCACAGCCAAGAAGGCGAAGCCAACACCCAATAAAATCAATCCAATAGCAAATTTTACAGGACCGCTCGGGTTTAGTTTAGATGCCCAAACTTTAGAAAAGAGCGGGGCTAATAAAATAATATACAATGAATTAAGCACCGAAAACCAAGAGGCAGGAATTTCAGTAGCTGTTGCTGAAAACTCACGTTGAATCATCCAAATAACAATACCCCAAATAATCAAAAAGCTTGCGCCTAAAAACACATTTGAAAGAAGGTAATGCCCTATCATTTTACGAAATAATCCATATAACACCAAGGTTAGTATGGCCATGGGCACCAATGTAATAATGGTATTGGCCATTTTAAAAATCATAGATGCATCTCCCTCTAAAGTTCGTTGAGTAAAGTCTTTGGCAAAAATAGTCATAGAACCGCCTGCTTGCTCAAACGCCCACCAAAAGAAAATCGTGAAAATGGAAAAAATTATAATTACAAATAACCTGTCTATTTCAATTTTTGTAAAGCCTGTTTTGGCAGGTGCTGTTTTTTCAGCAGTATTGGCTGCTGCTATTTTTTTTGGCGTTAAACCAATTGTTCCAAAAATCTTTTGCGCAAACCAAAACTGCAGCATGCCTAAAAACATGAAAATTCCAGCCAGTCCAAAGCCGATATGCCAGCCTACTTTCTCACCAATATAGCCGCATAATAATATCCCTAAAAACGCTCCGGCATTGATGCCCATATAGAATATGGTATAACCACCGTCTTTGCGTTTATCTCCATCTTTATATAGTTGCCCAACAATGGAAGAAATGTTGGGTTTGAAAAATCCATTTCCAACAATTAATAGTATAAGTCCAAGATAAAAAAAGGATTGTGTAAACGATTCAAGTGCCATAGAAGCATGACCTAGAGTCATGATAAGTGCACCTAACACAGTAGCATTGCGGTATCCTAAAAATTTATCAGCAAGAAAACCGCCTAATATGGGTGTTAAATACACCAATCCCGTATAGAGAGCATACAACTCTAAAGCGTCTTCGTTTGACCATGCCCAGCCGTCATTCATGATGGAGGAAGTTAAGAACAACACCAAAATGGCACGCATGCCATAGTAACTAAAACGTTCCCACATTTCAGTAAAAAACAAAACAAATAGCCCGATGGGGTGGCTTAAAATAGTACGTTGATTTAAGGCCGAACCGCCAAATTGTGCTTCCATAGTTATGTTGTTGTCGGGCTAATATAGGATTTTTGAGGGAATGATAAGAACTGTCAAGACATCCTTATCTTTGCCATATGAGCAATCAAAAGGAGCAACATGCATTGGTTTCAGGATTTTCTAAAAAAACCAAAGCCGAAAAAATAGCATGGATTACCGAAAATGCATTTCAAGATCCAACGCAAGCAAAAGAAGTGTTGGCCAACTATACCCACCCAGATGCCAAAAGGCAAAACCTCCACGACGATTTTATTGAAAATGCGGTTGCTAATTTTTACCTGCCCATTGGCGTTGCGCCCAACTTTATCATCAACGGAAAAACAATGACCATCCCCATGGCGATTGAAGAAAGTTCAGTCGTGGCCGCAGCGGCAAATGCTGCTAAGTTTTGGGCTACCAAAGGGGGATTTAAAGCCCATGTTTTAGGTACCGAAAAAGTTGGTCAAGTGCATTTTATATTTGATGGAAATCCCAGCCGTCTTCAAACATATTTTGACACAAATAAGGTAAGGCTTTTGGAAGCTACCGAACCCATCACCGAAAACATGCGTGCGCGTGGTGGTGGTATCACATCCTTAACATTGATCAATAAAACAGCATTGTTAGAAGGCTACTTTCAGTTGGATGTACGCTTTGAAACCAAAGACTCCATGGGCGCGAATTTTATCAATTCTTGCTTGGAGCAATTGGCACATACCCTACGAGAACTGGCTGCACAACACAACGCCTTTTCAGCAAGTGAAAAAGCCATAGAAGTGGTCATGAGCATCTTATCTAACCATGTACCCAATTGTTTGGTTGAGGCAGCTGTGTCGTGTCCGGTGTCAGAACTATTGCCCAATGAAGCTGAAAGTCAATTGTTTGCAGAAAAGTTTGTACAAGCTGTTCGCATTGCAGCGCTAGAACCTTATCGTGCCGTTACGCACAACAAAGGCATTATGAATGGTATAGATGCGGTAGTCATTGCCAGCGGAAATGATTTTAGGGCTGTAGCCGCAGGCGTGCATGCCTATGCAGCCGATAGCGGACAATACCGAAGTTTGTCCAAAGCTGAAATTAAAGATGGTATATTCCACTTTTCACTTACGCTTCCATTGGCTATAGGAACAGTTGGTGGGCTTACAAAACTGCACCCTATGGTACAATGGTGCCACGAACTTATGGGAACACCAAACGCAGAAGAACTAATGCAGATTATTGCCATAGCGGGATTGGCCCAAAATTTTGCAGCCGTAAAAAGCTTGGTAACTACAGGTATTCAGCAAGGGCATATGAAAATGCATTTACTCAATATATTAAATCAATTTGAGGCAACGTCTGCAGAAAAAGAAGCGATTATAGAACACTTTAAAAAACATACCGTTTCGCATCATGCTGTTGTAGAAGTGCTTGAAAAACTACGCTCAAAATGAAATTTTTTGCACATGGGAAATTATTGCTAACGGCAGAATATGCCGTTTTGGGTGGTGCAAAAGCGCTAGCAGTTCCCACCAAACTGGGACAGGCATTAGAAGTAACCGAAAAAGGAAATTCCATTTTATGGAAAAGTATAGATCAGCATGGGAATTTGTGGTATGAAAATAAATTTGATATCACTTCATTCACACCAAAACGCCTTGATGAAATTGGCAAAAGGCTACAACATTTGTTTTTGGAAATTAAAACCCAAAATCCAAACTGCTGGAATACCTCAACAGGGTTTTCGTTTACCACCACGATCGATTTTGACCGCACTTGGGGACTGGGGAGTTCATCAACGTTAATTTCGCTTTTAGCACAATGGGCAAAGGTAAATCCATACCAATTACAACAAGAGGTTTTTGGTGGTAGCGGTTACGATATTGCATGTGCGGTAGCAAAAAGCGCATTGGTTTATGAGCGTACCAATCCCCTAGAACCTAAAGTCACTGCTGTGGATTTTTCCCCTGAGTTTAAAGATCAGCTGTTTTTTGTGTATCTGAATCAAAAGCAAGACAGTCAGAAAGCGGTTGCTGCATTCGACCTGAACAAACTCACACCATCTACAATTAAGGAAATAGATGTACTGACTAAAGAGTTTTTAGCAAAAACAACGCTTGAAAATTTCCAGGAATTGATGTTTATCCACGAAGAAATTATAGGCCACATGATTGGAATGACTCCTGTGCAAAAACGTCTTTTTACAGATTTTAACGGCGCCATCAAAAGCCTTGGTGCATGGGGAGGGGATTTCGTCTTAGCCTGTGGTGACGCATCTACTCCAGAATACTTTGCAAATAAAGGTTATGCTACTTGCCTCCGTTATGACGCGCTGATTAGCGCGTGTTTTAAGATCTAAAGGAACATAAAGTATATCTCTAGTGCCTGCAGCATTTCCATCATCATCATACAAATCTTCTATGCGGAATTTAAGTTTTCGGTCATTATAATAATTGAAAATGTCAATTCTATCACGCATAATTTGCGTAGCAAACGACTTGTGTTTCGCGTATTTTTCTCTTTGCTTGGCTGCAGCCTTACGGCCAATACCGTTGTCGGTTACACATACCTTAAGCATTTCACCTTCTTGCGTTAAATCTATTGTGATTTTACCTCGCTCATTATTGGGAATTATTCCGTGAACAATAGAATTTTCTACTATAGGTTGTAGCATCATGCAGGGTAAATAAACTTCATTTTGTTCTAACTTGGGATCGATATTAAATTGCAGCTCAATTTTTTCTTCAAGTCTAAGCCCCTGTAATTCGATATAGTTTGTGATGTAATTTACTTCGTCGGCAATAGAAATACGGTTAACACTACTCATTTCGATAGTGTTACGAGTGAGTTTAGAGAACGAAGTTATTTATTTGTTAAACTCCTTCTCTCCACCCAAAATCATGGCGGTTTGCATTCCATTTAGGGCATTAAAAATAAAATGCGGATTCATTTGCGCTCTATATGCCTTTGCTTCTAAGTTAGAAACTTGAAGGTTGCGGTCTTTACGCTCCTTTAATAGCTTGGCCTCCAATACCAGAAACATATAAAAAACAAATACGATAATAATTATAATGAGGGATAGAAACCACCACTTTAAATAAAATGGAGAGGATATAAATATATTGAATTGTTGTAAATTAGATGTTAGCCCGTTTCGTTTCCCACGAATACACAATTGGTGTTTGCCTCTTGACAGCCCTACCAAGTGAATTTCATTTGTCGATTTTTTCCAATCACCAAAACCTGCTTCACCTGTTACCTTGTAGGAATACTTAATATCTGAACTATTTTCCAGTTCAACATATACGTGGTTATAACTTCGAGAAAGGCGCAGTTCTTTTACTAAACTCTGAGAGTCTAAATACGTAAGTTGCTCTGTTTCAGCATCTATATACTCAATCTGATTGATGCTTATATCAAAGGATTCATTGTTTTGCGCCCCACCTTTCAAACCTATTAACAGAAAAATAAAAAGAAAAATGATGGAATATTTTTCTTAAACTATAAGTTTGGCACGATTCGTGTAAAATTAGTTATGTAATGTCGTAACATTTTTATTGGTTATTGTTTTAACGCCCGTGCCTGTTTTAGGTGCGGGTGTTTTTTTGGATAGCTAAATATAGTATTTGTCTGTGAGAATTGACTAATTTCGCTTTATGCATATAATTTTTGACTTTTTAACTGGAATGGGTTGGTCAACCACATTGGCGTGGGGGGCAGACTTTATGCTCCTTTCTATAATTTTACTTACCTGTGCTTGGTTGCTCCGAGTATTCGTTCGATTTATTCTTGTTCGTTTGTTTCATCGCATAGCAAGTTCAACAAAAACCACTATTGACGACGCACTAATTGAAAATAAATTCCCAAAAAACATATCCCGTTTTGTACCCTATTTTTTCTTGAGTGCGGCGGTTGGGTTTTGGGCAAACGGTAATTCAACCATAGAAAATTGGCTTCATGCACTACTGGATGTATATGCTGTTTTTGTGACTATAATTACCCTACGCAGTTTATTACGTACCTTAAAGCAAGAGCTACAAAGTCGGACACAATTCAAAGATAAACCCATAGAAAGTTACATTCAAGTTGTTATGATTTTCTTGTGGGGAATTGGATTACTGCTTTCTTTTTCAATTATTTCAGGAAAAGATTTGGTGTACTTTTTCACGGGCCTTGGTGCACTTTCGGCAGTTATCCTATTGGTATTTAAAGATACCATTTTAGGGTTTGTAGCAAGTATTCAAATTGCGGCGAACGATTTGGTGCGCATTGGAGATTGGATCACCATGGAGTCTTATGGTGCAGATGGTTCCGTAATTGAAATCAATCTTTCAACCATTAAAATTCAAAATTTCGACAATACAATAACTACTGTACCGACCTATAAATTATTATCTAGCTCCATTAAAAACTGGCGTGGCATGAGTGAATCGGAAGGCAGACGCGTTAAACGTCCGCTGTATATTCGTGCATCTTCCGTGCGCTTTTTAAGTGATGAGGAGCTGAATAATTTAACCCAATTAGATCGCTTTAAAACAGTAGTAAGCGAAAAAAAGGCTGAGATAGCAGCCTATAATGAATCCCTAAAAACAGACACCTCTATTCCATTAAATGGCCGTAACCTTACAAATATTGGGTTATTTCGATCGTATATTGAAACCTATTTGGAGCAACATCCAAGCATTAATCAAAATCTGACTGTAATGTGTAGGCAACTTGCGCCAACACCTAACGGAATTCCGTTGGAAGTATATGCTTTTACTACTGATAAAGCATGGAAAAACCACGAAATGATTTCTGCAGATATTTTTGACCACATATTAGCTTCTGCTTCCTTTTTCCATCTTACGTTATTTGAATTTGAACAACAGGGCATTGTCTAGTTTTTATTAGATATTTTGGGATCGTATTTAATAAAGAAGCTCGCCCATATCACTTTGGAAAGTTGATAAATATAAGGAGCAGACACGACAATGGCAGCAGCAATAGCAAAAAATGAGGTGCGTCCATTTTCACCTAATCCAACCAGTAAAAGCAATACATACACCGCCACCGCCAGTGCTACTCCCAAGGCATAGGAAACATACATAGAACCGTAGAAAAAAGAAGGCTCTAATTGGTAAGATGTACTAAAATGTGGACACCTTTTATTTAGCGAGGTTACTCCTTTAAAACTATAGGGTTTGTGTCGAAACATTTTACCTGTCCGACATTTAGGACAGCAAAGAAAAAGAAGGGAATGAACGAAACTCATTGACAAAGTTTAATACAAATGTAATACCTGTAAAGCAAAAAAGCCCTCCAATTCAGGAAAGCTTCTCATGGGTTCATCTACGAACCTCTTACAAACAATTTGCTTGTAAGCAACACAACGCGTTGATTTCATAAAGCACTTTAAGTACTTAGCGGTCTGGACGGGACTCGAACCCGCGACCCCATGCGTGACAGGCATGTATTCTAACCAGCTGAACTACCAGACCGTTTGCGTTAGGTGCGTGCAAATATACACCGCATTTTCGGATACACAAACGTAAAAAAGATTTTGATTAGAGTTGCTCCTCTATCGCGGCAGCATAAACCGCTTTTGGAGATACGCCAACCTTACGATCCACCAATTCTCCATTCTTAAACAACAATACTGTTGGGATATTTCGAACGCCAAATTTGGCAGCAAATTCTTGGTTATTGTCAACATCTACTTTTCCCACAACAGCTTTGTCAGCATATTCTTGACTTAATTCGTCAATGATAGGGCCAACCATGCGGCAAGGACCACACCATTCTGCCCAAAAGTCAACCAAAACAGGTTGTGTAGATTTTAATACGACTTCATCAAAGGTAGCATCTGTAATTTCTAACGCCATAACATATTCATTTTTAGGTAGCCAAATGTACTACCTTTTTTTACAAAATAGCATAGCATTGTATCAGCTATTCTTATCCACACATTTGGGTTTTTGATACATAAGCTTAATTCATTTAGCGTTTTAGCTTTCTGGAATAAATAGTACTTCTAGCCAACCCAAGCTATTCAGACAGGCAATCTTCAGTAGGAAATTGTATCGAGAACTGCTGTTTTAGGATTTACTTCTCCATATAAATTTGCTCGTTCCTCACAAATTCACTCGAAGTGACCTAACTTTCAAATCTTACTTACTCAATAAATTATATGCTAATTAAGCTTGTAAGCAACAGGATACGCATCTAATGCAGCTAAAAACGCATCGCCCACATGGACCTTCAGTTTCCGGCTAGCGGTAACCAGTTTTAATTTGTCCTGGTTTTCATAAAACGTCATATCAACTTTATGGTCGCCTTTATTCTCTTTGAATAAGTTTTCAAGGAATTTTAATAGCGGTTCGTCCAAATGCGCAACATCCAAACGCAGTGTGATTTTTTTGGTATATGCGTTCAATGTGTCTTGCAATTGTTGGAATGCAGTAAATTGTAATCGCGGTTCGCCTCGTTTTCCCGTTTCTCTGTTTAACCACCCTTCTCTAACAAGTGCTTTAACATGAATAAAACTATCCGAAACCAAAAAATGACGGTATTTTAGGTACTCCTCCCCAAAGATTTTAAACTCATACGATTCCTCAAAGTCTTCCAACGTAAATATGGCCCAGCCTTTTCCGTTTTTAGAAACGCGATGCTGCACTTCGCCCACCATACCACCAAAGCTAAGTTCTTTATTCACCAAAGGGGTAAGATCATTGAACAAGCCCACTTTTGCGTTACAAAAATGTTTCATAGCAGGTGCAAAATCGTCTAAAGGATGTCCTGAGAGATAAATCCCAACCACTTCCTTTTCTTGCTTTAGCGTGTGTAATGTTCTCCACGGATCGCAGTCGGGAAGCGTAGGCGTAGGGATACTAACTGACGAATCTGCGCCAAACAAACTTACTTGTGAGGATTGCTCATTTTCCTGGTGCTGTGCGCCATAGCGCAATGCTTTTTCTACAAAAGCAACGCCATCGCCATTGTGATGAAAATATTGCGCTCGATGTGCTGATGAGAGCGAATCAAAACCACCCGCTAGAATCAAACTTTCAAACGATTTTTTGTTTGCTGCACGCAAATCTACCCGCTGGGTTAAGTCAAAAATAGACGTGTAGGGTTTTTCTTTGCGTTTTTCCACTATAGTTTTCACCGCAGCGTGCCCCACACCCTTTACAGCACCCATACCAAAACGTATAGCGCCTTGATCATTTACAGTGAATTTATAAAACGATTCGTTTGCATCTGGACCAAGCACCGAAATACCCATGCGACGACATTCTTCCATAAAAAAGCTCACTTGTTTGATGTCGCTCATGTTGTTTGAAAGTACCGCTGCCATATATTCTGCGGGGTAATTTGCTTTCAAATATGCGGTTTGATATGCTACCCACGCATAGCACGTAGAATGCGATTTGTTGAACGCATACGAAGCAAATGCTTCCCAATCTTTCCAAATTTTTTCGAGAATTTCCCTTGGATGCCCACGTTCTTCTCCGCCATTTAAAAATTGTGGTTTTAACTGCTCCAATAACGCAAATATCTTTTTCCCCATGGCTTTGCGTAACACATCGGCCTGGCCCTTACTAAAGCCTGCTAAAGATTGCGACAAAAGCATCACCTGTTCCTGATATACGGTAATACCATAGGTTTGTTTTAGGTATTGCTCCATGGCAGGTAAATCGTATGTAATTTCTTCTTGTCCATTTTTACGACGCACAAAACTTGGGATATACTCTAGCGGTCCTGGACGATATAAGGCGTTCATCGCTATCAAATCTTCAAAAACATTTGGCTTTAACTCCCGAAGGTATTTTTGCATCCCTGCACTTTCATACTGAAAAATACCAACGGTTTCGCCGCGCTGAAACAACTCATAAGTGGCTGAGTCATCTAATGGGAATTCATCTGGATTTAGGTCTATATTGTGTCTGTATTTAACAAGTTTGATCGTGTCTTTAATAAGCGTTAAGGTTTTTAGTCCTAAGAAATCCATCTTTAACAAGCCTGCATCCTCAACTACGGCATTGTCAAATTGGGTAACATACAAGTCCGAATCTTTGGCAGTAGCAATCGGAACAAACTCGGTAATATCATCTGGCGTAATAATTACACCGCAAGCATGAATTCCAGTGTTGCGCAACGAGCCCTCTAATATTTGTGCCTGTTTTAGTGTCTCGGCCTCTAAGTCGCTACCTTCAGCGATAGATTTAAGCTCTGAAACACGTGCAAACTCATCAGATCGGAGGCTCTCTTTCAGTGCTTTATTGTCCAAATTGAAAATCTTTTTCAACTTCATATTTGGAACTAGTTTGGCTACTCTATCCGCATCGCTAAGCGACAAATCTAACACACGGGCTGTATCGCGAATCGAAGATTTTGCAGCCATGGTGCCATACGTTATAATTTGCGCTACTTGATTTGCTCCGTACTTTTCAATCACATAGTCCATTACTCTTGAGCGACCTTCATCGTCAAAATCAATATCAATATCGGGTAAACTCACACGGTCAGGATTGAGGAAACGCTCAAAAAGCAAGTCGTATTTTATGGGATCAATATTGGTGATTTTAAGACAATACGCAACTACCGAACCTGCCGCCGAACCACGTCCTGGCCCCACAGAAACGTCCATATTACGAGCTGCAGCAATAAAGTCTTGTACAATCAAAAAATAGCCCGGATAGCCTGTGTTTTCAATGACACTTAACTCAAAATCTATACGTTCCTTGAGTTCACCGCCCAAGTTTGAATAGCGCTCGTTTGCGCCTTCATAGGTAAGGTGGCGCAAATACGCATTTTCCCCTCGTTTCCCTCCGTCTTTAACATCTTCTTCTGAAACAAATTGATTTGGAATATCAAACTTAGGCAGCAGTACATCTCGTGCTAAATCGAAAGACTCAACTTTTTCTATAATTTCTGAAATACTTTCCAACGCTTGTGGCAAATCAGCAAAAAGATTATGCATTTGCTCTGGCGTTTTAAAGTAGTATTCTTGATTGGGTAACCCATAACGATACCCTCGACCTCGACCAATAGGAGTTGCTTGTTTTTCGCCATCTTTTACACACAATAAAATGTCGTGTGCGTTCGCTTCTTCTTGCTTTAAATAATAGGCCGAATTTGTGGCTACCAACTTTATGTCATGCGTTTGTGAAAACTGCACAAGCACCGGATTGATACGGTTTTCGTCTTCTTGTTGATGGCGTAATATTTCGATGTATAAGTCGTCGCCAAAGTTTTCTTTCCACCACAAAAGTGCTTCCTCTGCTTGCTTTTCACCAACATTTAGCAATTTGGAAGGCACCTCGCCATACACATTCCCAGTAAGTACAATAATATCATTTTTGTACTGTTGAATCAAATTTCTATCAACACGAGGCACATAATAAAAGCCTTTCGTGTATGCCAGTGAAGAAAGTTTGGATAGGTTTTGATATCCCGCTTTGTTTTTTGCCAAAAACACCACCTGATAACCATCATCTCTACGGCTTCTATCTTGATGATTTTCACATACATTAAGTGTAATTCCAACTATAGGTTTTAGCGGCGGTCTAGTATCGTCCGCTGCGCGCTGGGCATTTACTTGTTTTACAGATTTTACAAAATGAAACGCTCCCATAAGATTCCCCAAATCGGTTAGGGCTACCGCTGGCATATCTAATTTGTCTGCGGTTTCGGCAAGTTCTTTTACTCTAATAGTGGACTGTAATACCGAAAATTGGGATAGTGTATGCAAGTGTGCAAAAGGGAAATCCGACACCCCTTTATTGGATGTTGGTGTAGACTGGATTACCGGCTGCGCTTGTTGCGCTAATTTTTCTGATGCTGCTTTAAGGTCTTGGTGCGTTAGTCCAACTAGCGGTGTTTGGCTTGAGTAAGTTGTTTGAATTCGTGCAACTACAACATTTGGGTCATCTAATTTAGTAGTTGCAAATTTGTTTTGCCTTAGAAGTTCCAAAAAAACACGCGTTGTGGCTTCAACGTCTGCAGTAGCATTGTGCGCTTCGGCAAAACTTTCATTAAAAAGATGTTTATACAGCTCCGTTAATGTTGGTAATTTGAATTTACCCCCT
>CATAMV010000019.1 GCA_949487855.1 Bacteroidota bacterium | reverse complement strand
TGCATACGCATATAATGGACTATATATTTTGAAAGCTGAAGCAAAAAACAAACGTTGGACTAGAAAAATTTTAATAAATTAAACAAGGAATCCAATACCTGTATAAATTTATAAAGCATTAATTATTTATAGTTTAAAACATGCTGATAATAAAACTTAGTACAATTGACTCTACCAACGCTTTTTTAAAGCAGTGGGTACAGCAAACCAAAGCGCACAATGCCATTGCCGTTCGGGCTGGGTATCAAACTCATGGCACGGGACGTATGGGCTCAAAATGGCATGCTGAGAAAGATCTTAACCTGTTATGCTCCGTGTACTTAGGTGGAATTTCGATTGACAACGACGCAATTTTTGAAATAAATAAACGTGTTTGTTTGGCTATTTTGGATACGCTGACACCACATAATGTTCCTTCACTACAAATCAAATGGCCAAACGACATTTTGTCAGCGGAACAAAAAATTGGTGGTGTTTTGGTAGAACCTATATTGCGAGGAAAAGAAGTTATAGCCGTTGTAATTGGCTGCGGAATTAATGTCAATCAATTAGACTTTCCTAATCTACCATGCGCTTCGTCGATACGTAAGGCTACAGGCAAAACCCATGCTCTTGAACCGTTATTTGAAACTTTAGCTGCAAATATCGAATCTGCTGTTCGTGCTAGTAATACTGATAATTCAAGATATTTGGATGCCTTGTTTAAATTAAATCAAGCATGTGGTTTTGAAAAATTAGATGGAACATCTTTTAGTGCCACAATTATGGGCGTAGCCGACGACGGAAAATTAAGGTTAAAACACTCTGACGGTACGACTGAGAATTTTGAAGAGAAAAAGCTGGTTTTTACAGCTTTTGCGCATTGCCAATAAGCGCCTCTAAGAATTGTGTCAATGGCTTTTTTACCATCATTTGCATCATGGGATTGATGTCACCTTCAAAGGCCAACTGGATTTGCGTTTTATCCTCTACGGTACTCAAATTTGCATGGAGTTCAAACGGAACATTCCCACCATCGGCAGCTAAAACAATCTGGCTATGAGGGGTTTGGCGTTCCATTTTTAGCGGAATTACGGGCATTCTTCCTAACTTAAAACTAAATTGAGACTCGTTTATTATTCTAAAACTTGCCTCTTCTGGCATAAGTCTTTCGTAAGTGCTTGCTTGGCTAAGCTTTTTAAATACGTCTTCGATAGGACTGTTTACTTTAGCTGTACTACTTTCTATTGTCATAATTTATGTTTTTGGCGTCCAAAGCTGCGGAGCTTCGCGCCATTTTTTTAGAATTTCTTCTTGTTCAGGCGCAATATAATTTGTGGTAATTGCAGTATCTATTAGTGCATTGTATCCCGACAAAGTTGTGAGTTTAATAGCTGCATCTTGCATATTTTTTGTAGCCAAATCAAATTCATAGCTGAACAAAGCCACCATACCCAAAACATTGATGTTTTCTTTGCGTAATGCTTCAACTGCCTGCAGACTGCTTTTACCTGTACTGATTAAATCTTCAATTACAACCGTAGGAGCAGCAGGGTCAAATTGACCTTCAATTTGATTTTGTCTCCCGTGTTTTTTCGGTTCTGGCCGCACATACATAAAGGGCAAATCAAGTGCATCAGCTACTAGCATTCCAATGCCAATAGCCCCTGTGGCAACACCTGCAATAGCTTTTACATCAGGATAGCGGGTTTTAATTTCTTGCGCCATTGCATTACGTAAAAACGCTCTTATTGTTGGGTACGAAAGGGTGATTCTATTGTCGCAATAAATTGGGGATTTCCAACCGCTTGCCCAAGTAAATGGGTTTTCTGGTTTAAGCTTTATTGCTTTAATTTGTAAAAGGTATTCTGCTACTTGTTGAGCAGTGGAGTATTCCATAGACATATAACGCAAATGTATAAAGTTTTTGTCAATAAGAAGGAGATTATCCTTGCCGTTGATGCACCTAAAAAGGCCAAAGCAAAAGTGCTTCCACTACAGAGTACTCCGCTAAAGAAAATCATACGTATTTTAAGAACAACCAAAGTAGAAACGCTTTACTTGGTGCATCACAATCCCAAGAAGTTGGTGCCCTTGTTTAAGAAAAAACTTCCTGTTACAGTTGCCGCTGGGGGTGTAGTTCAAAACAAAGAAGGTAAAATTTTATTTATATACCGTAAAAAGCGATGGGATTTGCCTAAGGGAAAAGTTGAAAAAGGCGAGACGTTGGGTGAGGGCGCAAAGCGTGAAGTGAAAGAAGAAACAGGCGTAAAAAAAATCAAAGTAGGGGAGTTGGTAGGCATTACGTATCATGTTTTTAAGCGCAGTAATCGATACCAATTAAAAGAGTCTCACTGGTATCATATGACCTCAAAATACGAAGGTGTTTTGGTGCCTGAGACTAAAGAAGACATTACCAAAGCGGTTTGGAAGGACAAAAAAAAGACACGAAAGGCATTGGGAAATACGTACCCGAATATCTCCTATTTGTTTACTAAAGCAAAGCTGTTTAGATTTTTATTTGAGGAGGAATGAAGGTGCTGTATTCCCCATTGTTTCGAATGATTTCACGGACAATACTGCTGCTGATATAAGACGTTTCTGCCGAAGTGAGCAAGAAAACCGTTTCGATTTCAGACATATGTCTGTTGGTTCTTGCAATTGCTTTTTCGAATTCAAAATCTCCGTTGTTTCGAACACCACGCAAAATAAAATCGGCTTCAATTTCTCTACAAAATTTAACAGTTAGGCCTTCATAGGGTTCCACGCGAATGCGTGGTTCGTGTTCAAAACAAGCTTTGATAAATGCTAAGCGCTCATCCAACGAAAACATGTATTTTTTTTCGCTATTGATACCAATTCCAACAACGATTTCATCAAAAATTTTGATGCCTCGCTCCACAATGTCTAAATGCCCAACGGTGAATGGGTCAAATGATCCAGGAAATAATGCGCGTTTCATGCTTCAAAGGTATTATTTTTTAGACAGCTATAAATCATGTCTGCAAACAAATCACCGAGATTAATTCCTGCATGACGCGCTTGTTGTGGGAGTAAACTTTCTTCTGTTAGACCTGGAATACTGTTAAGTTCTAAAAAGTAAGGAATGTCACTTAAAAAAATAAAATCGCTGCGGCTAAAACCTTTTGCACCTAAAGTCGTAAACACTTTCTTAGCAGCAGTATTCAGGTTATTCAATTGCAGTTCAGATAGTCGGGCAGGGGTTATTTCTTGTGAATTTCCTTCGTACTTTGCTTGATAATCAAAGAAATCGCCATTGGCAATAATTTCTGTTGGCGGGAGCACCACTACTTCACCACGATATTCAATGACGCCTATTGATACTTCCGTTCCCGAAAGAAAACGCTCTATGAGTACTTGGTCATCTTCTAAAAGTGCTGTACGAATAGCATCTTCCATATCATTGATTTTGTGCACTTTAACTACGCCATAGCTGCTTCCAGCTTTGTTTGCTTTCACAAAACAGGGTAGTCCAATTTTATCCACCAATACTTCTTTATCCCATTCATCATCTTTATGTAACAAATGATTTGTTGCCATGGCTATTCCGTATGGTGCCAAAAAAGCCAAGGTTTGATGTTTGTTGTAAGTTAATCGAGAAACTTCGGCGCTACATCCTGTGAATGGTATATTGGCGTTTTCCAGCACCTTTTGAAGTTCCCCATTTTCTCCGGGAGCACCGTGAACAGCATTAAAAACCGCATCGAAGCAATAGGTTTTTTTGTCAAAAACATAGGAGAATGTTTTAAGATCAATAGAAATTTGATGCCCGTTATGCAACGCCATCCAACCTGATTTGGAAACAATCACTGCTGTAACATCAAATATATCGGAAGATAAATTTTTGATTACAACGGCACCACTTTTAAGCGAAATGTTGTGTTCAGAAGTGGTTCCACCCATTACTACGGCGATGCGTTTTTTCATAGTACAAATATCATTATTTTTGGGGTTTAGTAACAGACAATATGCTTCACTTCTTTCGTTTTTTGTTTAGTCGTAGCTTTTATTGGCAATTATTTTTATTGCTACTAACAGTGGCCGTACTTTTTATTGGGATATTTTACGGCCTGCATTGGCACACACGTCAAGGGAATTTTATTGAAGTTCCAAACTTACAAGCCAAATCTATTGATGAGGTTGAAATCCTTTTGGAGGAACAAAATTTGAATTTTGAAGTTATTGATTCGGCACGATTTAATCCCGAATACAAACCTTTTGCTGTTATAGAACAATCACCCCTAGCAGGTGAACAAGTAAAGAAAAGTCGGAAAATTTACCTCACGCTCAACCCTTCAAATTACAATGAGGTCCGTATTCCTGAAGTTATTCAAATTACTCGGCGTTCAGCAGAATCCACCCTTCGTGCAGTCGGCCTCGAAATTGGCGAAATTTCCTACATGGATAATATTGGAAAAGATATGGTGTTGCAGCTTCGCTTTGATAATGCTCCAATTGCACCAGGAGAAAAATTACCTAAAACCTCTCGGGTAGATTTAGTTTTAGGTAACGGCATAAGACCACAGCAATAATATGGAACAAGAAAATACGTTCGACGATCTTCATGAACATTATGCTTTTACTGCTGATTCTGGACAAGAGCCATTACGTGTAGATAAGTTTTTGATGAATCGCATTGAAAACGCAACCCGAAATAAAATACAACAGGCAGCTGTAGCAGGTTCAATCTTTGTAAATGATAATTCTGTTAAATCAAATTATCGTGTAAAAGGCGGTGATGTTGTACGTGTACTCTTAGCGCATCCGCCACATGAAGCCTTACTCACACCCGAAAAAATGCCCCTTGATATTGTATATGAAGACGATGCACTTTTGGTTGTAAATAAATCCGCAGGACTTGTGGTGCACCCAGGTCATGGAAACTACTCTGGTACGCTAATCAACGGATTGCTACATCACTTTGGGCAACTTCCCAAAAACAGCAACAACCGTCCTGGACTTGTCCACCGAATTGATAAAGATACTTCTGGGTTATTGGTAGTTGCTAAAACCGAACACGCTATGGCGCATTTGGCACAACAGTTTCACGATAAATCTTCGGAACGACAATACTTAGCGTTGGTGTGGGGCGATGTAAATGACGAGAAGGGAACCGTTGACGGTCATTTAGGTCGCGATCCAAAAAACAGATTGCTGATGACAGTTTTTCCAGATGCAGAGCAAGGTAAAAATGCCGTTACTCATTATGAGGTAATGGAACGATTTGGCTATGTTACCTTGGTGCGTTGTGTGTTAGAGACGGGCCGAACGCACCAAATTAGAGCACACATGAAGCACATTGGGCACACGCTATTTAGTGACTCGCGTTATGGTGGCGATAAAATTCTAAAGGGAACTACGTTTACCAAATACAAACAGTTTGTAGACAATTGCTTTAAGCAAATGTCTAGGCAAGCACTTCACGCCCAAACCTTGGGTTTTGTGCATCCTGAAAGCGGAGAGAAAATGTCGTTTAGTTGCCCATTACCCCCTGATTTTGAAGGCTTACTTGACAAATGGCGCAACTATGCACAACATCAACGATTGGGGAACTCTTGATAGTACTATTGAGTAGTCTTATGCATTAGCCTTGCCAAAGCGCACAAGAATTGTATTTTTATCTAAAATATTCAAGATGAAAATTCTGATTTCACCAGCCAAATCTTTAGATTACAAAAGTGCGCTTCCAACAGCAAAACACACAACCCCTGCGTTTTTAAGTGAGGCAAAACAAATCAACGCTGCCTTAAAATCAAAATCGCCTGCCGAACTGCAAAAATTAATGCATATTTCTGAAAAATTAGCGGATTTAAACTGGAAACGAAATCAAAAATTCACAATACCCTTTACTACTGCTAACGCTCGCCCTGCAGTATTTGCATTTAACGGAGATGTGTATTCGGGCTTAGATGCGTATTCACTTAGCGAAAATGCATTAGGTATTGCACAACAAAACCTTCGTATTTTATCTGGGCTTTATGGCATATTAAATCCATTAGACTTGATGCAACCCTATCGATTAGAAATGGGAACTTCATTTGGTTTGAATGGTCAAAAAAATCTTTATGCATTTTGGAAACAACAACTTACGACACATTTAAGAAACGAACTGTCTTCTTCAGAGTTGGTGGTCAACTTGGCAAGTAAAGAATACGCTAGTGCAATTGATTTTGAGGCGCTAAACACTCCTGTACTACACCCTGTGTTTAAGGATTTTAAAAATGGCAAATTGAAAATAATTTCCTTTTTTGCCAAAAAAGCCCGCGGGCTTATGACGCGTCATCTGATCGAAACAAATGCGCAAACCACGGAAGATGTTCTGGCTTTTGCTTCAGCGGGTTATACATTTAACGAAACTGAAACGACCGATACTACTCAGCCTGTTTTTGTGCGTTAGTTTTAGGTTTGTTTTTTGGTCGTGGTCTTCTAACACCAAAAGACTTATTTACAATTTTTCCGCGGCGTGTTTTTTTGTCTCCTTTTCCAATAATGATTTGGTTTTAAGCCCAAATCGACAAGATATCAGGATGGATACATTAGATTTGAGAATCTGAATGTAAGGTACAAAAATTATCGTATTTGCTTAATAAAATCAGCAACACTATTTACGCCTTTCGCCTCAAGATGCTTGATAAACGCCGAGCCAATAATAGCACCTTTGCTGTGTGCTGTAGCTGCGTTATAGGTTTCGGCGTTACTGATGCCAAAACCAACCAAAAGCTTTGCGTTTAGATTCATGGCGCCAATCCGTTTAAAATAGTCAGCTTGTGCATCGCCAAAACTGCTTTGTGCTCCTGTGGTTGCGGCACTACTTACCATATAAATAAACCCTTCAGAAACTTCATCAATAAAACGAATGCGTTCATCGGGTGTTTGCGGTGTAATTAAAAACATATTAAGCAATCCGTATTGCTGGAATAATACTTGGTATTTTTCATGATACACATCAACGGGAAGATCAGGAACAATAAGCCCGTCAATACCAACCTCTTGGCATCTTTGACAAAAGCGTTCAACGCCATATTGCATCATGGGATTAAAATAGCCCATGACGATAAGTGGAACACTCACGTGCTTACGCACATCTTTGAGTTGCTCAAAGAGTTTGTCTGTGGTCATGCCGTTGCGAAGTGCTTGTGTAGAGCTTTCTTGTATGGTAGGACCGTCTGCTAATGGGTCAGAAAAAGGCAAACCCAATTCTATCATATCAACACCTTTCGCTTCGAGTTGTTTTAATATGGAAACGGTATCGTTGAGGTTTGGAAACCCAGCAGTAAAATAAATAGACAGCAGTTTTTTGTCTTGCCCGAGTACAGATTGAATGCGATTCATGTAATAAAGTGTGTCTTTATTTGAAAATTCAAAAGTACTCTTTTAAAAAAGGTCAAGCAACAAAAAATTAGTGCCTACTTTTTCTTGAGTAAGTCTCTGATTTCCGTCAACAATACTTCTTCTTTTGATGGAGCAGGCGGTGCAGTAGGTACCTCTTCTTCCTCGGCTGCTAATTTCTCTTTTATGTTGTTGTAGAGTTTTACCACTAAAAAAATGGAAAATGAGACAATAAGAAAGGTTATTATGGTGTTGATAAATTGGCCATATCGGATGGCGATTTCAGTAATTTCCTCTGCTTCGTTAGCGGTTTGAATTACGTATTTAAATGAGGCAAAGTCAACGCCTCCAATGAGTTTTCCAACGGGCGGCATGATAATGTCATTGACTAATGATTTTACAATTGCACCAAAGTACGTAGCCATAATAAGACCAACGGCTAGTTCGACAACGTTGCCTTTGCTAATAAACTTTTTGAACTCTTTCATGAATGGTGTGTTTAACACCCCTTTCAAATTCATAAAAAACATTTAATTAATTTCGAAAAAGAATGGGGCTAAACCAAATACTAAAGTACAAATTTATTTAAAAACACTAGAGTTTGAAATAATCAATATAGGTTTCAAGATCCTTATCGCCTCGCCCCGAACAATTAAAGAGTAATACATCGTTTGGTTCAAATTTGCGCTCATCCAATAGTGCAAAAGCGTGCGCCGTTTCAATTGCTGGTATAATGCCTTCCATTTGTGAAAGTGAAAGCCCCCAGTCCATAGCTTCTTGATCTGGAATTGAAATAAATTCGGCTCGTTGACTGCGATATAGATGCGCATGCATAGGGCCAACACCGGGATAGTCTAAGCCTGCCGAAATGGAGTAGGGTTCGGTGATTTGTCCATCAGGCGTTTGCATTAATAGCGTTTTACTTCCGTGAATTACACCTTCTTTTCCCAAAGCGGAGGTTGCGGCGCTTTCACCCGAATCAATACCTTTTCCTGCGGCTTCTACCGCAATGATGTTTACACGAGGATCGTCCAAATAATGATAATAAATACCAGCTGCGTTGCTTCCACCACCCACACATGCAATAACGTGGTCGGGGTAATCACGGCCTTCAACTTCTTGTAATTGTGTTTTGCATTCCTCACTAATAATAGCCTGAAAACGCGCTACCATATCGGGGTAAGGATGTGGTCCAACTACCGATCCAATAATATAATGCGTATCAACAGGGTTGTTGATCCAATCGCGAATGGCTTCATTGGTTGCGTCCTTTAGTGTTTTACTGCCCGATTGTGCAGATCTAACCTCTGCGCCTAACATTTTCATCCGGGCTACATTTGGTGCTTGTCGCTTAATGTCCAATTCACCCATATATACGATACACTCGATGCCCATAAGCGCACAAACGGTAGCCGTAGCAACGCCGTGTTGTCCAGCGCCAGTTTCTGCAATGATGCGATTTTTACCCAAACGTTTTGCCAATAAAATCTGTCCAATGGTGTTGTTGATTTTGTGCGCGCCTGTATGACATAAATCTTCTCGTTTTAAGTAGATTTTAGTATTATATTTTTCGGATAAGCGCGATGCAAAATAGAGTGGGGTTGGCCTTCCAACATAGTCTTTAAGTAATTGATCAAACTCGGCTTTGAAGTCGGGTTGTGCTGTAATTTCCAAATAGCTTTGTCGTAGCTCTTCCACATTTGGATAAAGCATTTCTGGGATATAGGCTCCACCAAAATCGCCGTAGTAGCCTTTTTCGTTTACATTATATGAATTCATAGCGCTAATTTTTCTTTAAAATTTTTAAGCTGCTCCACATTTTTAACCGCTGGAGCGATTTCAAATTTACTGTTTACATCAATAGCATAGACAGGTAAATCTGAATTGCGAAGTTCGTTAATCTTCTCAATTTCTGACAACCCAATGCCGCCACTTATAAAAAAGGGCAAATCAAAGGAATAATTTTCTAAAACAGACCAATCAAAAGTAGTCCCGTTGCCACCAGGCATGGGTCCCTTGGTATCAAATAAGAAAAAGTCACAGTAGGGCAAATAATTTTGGAGTGTGTCAAACGCAAAACCTTCTCCAACACCAAATGCTTTTATTACTTGTGTTTTTCCTTGCAGTTCACGACACTGTTGTGGCGATTCGTTTCCGTGTAATTGCACCGCACCGAGTTTGAATGTTGAAATCGCATGTTCAATTTCATTTAAAGGCGCATCTACAAAAACTCCCACTTTGGTAATAGTAGCAGGAACTTCTGGAAGCATTTCGCAATAGCGCTTAGAGCCATCCCACAATATGAACCCCATATAACTAGGTTGAAGTGCCGCTACTTCAGCAACATTTTTGGGTTCGCGCATGCCACATACTTTTAATTTCATGGCTTAAAAGTTTTAATAAACTGTTGCGCTGCATCGCCAGGCGATTCGCGCAACATAAAATGTTCGCCCATCAAAAAGCCATCAAATCCAGCTTGTTGAAGCGTGGCAATTGCGCTGTGAGATGAAATCCCACTTTCTGAAATTTTGACTTTATCTGTGGGAATATATTCCGCTAGCGATAAACTGGTATCTAGGGATACAGAAAAATCCTTAAGATTACGATTGTTAACCCCAACCACGTCAATATATTCTAAAGGGGATTCATCGAGCTCAGCTTTGTTATGGATTTCTAGAAGCACTTCCAGACCAATGCTTTTGGCAATTTTGGCCAAAAGATTTGTTTCAGTTGCGGTTAGACAGGCAGCAATAAGTAGAATTGCGTCGGCACCATAGGCTTTAGCTTCATGAATTTGATATGCATCTACAATAAACTCTTTTCGTAAAAGGGGAAGATTGCATGCACACCTTGCAAGTAGCAAGTCTTCTAATGAGCCGCCAAAGTATTGATTGTTTGTGAGTACAGACATGGCTGCTACTCCTGATTTTTCATAGCCTTGCGCCACTTCTGCTACTCTAGATTGCAGCTTGATTTCTGGCTTAGACGGCGATCGTCTTTTGTGTTCCGCCACGATGCCAATAGAGGTGTTTTTTATAGCGTTGGAAAATGAAATGGTCTTTCTTTTGTATAGCGGCATGGTATATAGCTGCGTTTCAGAAATAACACCTTTTTTAAGTGCAATTTCTTTTCGTTGGTCTGCAACAATTTGTGCTAAAATACTCATGACTTGCTTAGCTCTAAAAGTTTGGTAAAGGCGTGTAATGCCTTTTTTGATTCGATGGATTCTTGTGCTTTTGCATAACCTTCGGCTAAAGAAACATCCAAAGCCGTAGCAATAGCCGTCCCTGCATTTGCACATACCACTTGCTTTTGTGCTTCAGTTGCTTCGTTTTTCAAAACTGCTTTGAAAATAGTTGCGGCAGCTTCAACTGTGTTTCCGCCACCAATGGATTCTGGGGTAAGGGGTTTAAGACCAAAATCAGAAGGACGAATTAGCATTTCGCCATTTTTAGAAACAGCTTTCGTGGCTCCAGTGAGCGAGATTTCGTCATAGCCATCTAGCGCATGCAAAATGCAAAAATTTGTATCTGTGTCTTGAAATAAAAAGTGATACAAGCGGAGTAGTGCCAGATTAAAAACCCCAACAATTTGTTGCTTTGGGGCACATGGATTTACTAACGGTCCCAACATGTTAAAAAAGGTTTTGAGTTGCAAGGCACGGCGAATGGGTGCCACGTGTTTCATGGCAGGATGAAATAACGGTGCATGCAAGACGCAAATTCCGGCATCAGCAATACACTTTTCCAAATAATCGGCTTCGTTTGAAAAACGAATGCCCAAAAACTCCATTACATTACTTGAGCCACATGATGAAGAAACGCCATAATTCCCGTGTTTTGCCACATGAATACCCGCGCCCGCTGTAACAAAAGACGAAAGCGTTGAGATGTTAAACGTGTCTTTTCCATCGCCGCCCGTTCCACACAAGTCAATTGGATTGTATGCAGACAAGTCCACAGCAATGCAAAGTTCTAGCAGTGCATCTCTAAAGCCAGCCAATTCCTCTACCGCAATACTACGCATCATAAACACACTCAAAAAAGTGGTGATTTGATACGGATCGCCAGCACCACTACCAATATATAGCAATGCCTCTTTCGCTTCCTGTCGCGAGAGCTTTTCGTGTTGCGTTAGCCTAACTAGAAGTTCTTTCATCATAGCGCAACCCAATTTTTTAACAATTGTTTTCCATCTGGTGTAAGTACCGACTCAGGGTGAAACTGAACTCCGTAAAGCGGATAGGTTTTATGCTTAAATGCCATTACTTGTTTGTTGTCTTCTTCCGCTAACAATATAAAACCCTCTGGTAACGGTTTGTTTACCACCCAAGAATGATATCTTCCAACCTCAAAACTTTTTTGTAAATTTTCAAATAATGGATCATCTTGTAATACTGTCATGGTACTAGAAACGCCATGAAAAACAGTAGAAAGGTTGGTTAGGGTGCCACCAAAAACCTCAGCAATGGCTTGATGCCCCAAACACACGCCAAGCATGGGAATGGTTTTCGCATATTTTTCAATAACGGGTTTTAACATCCCTGCCTCATCTGGAATTCCAGGTCCTGGCGAAAGGACAATTTTATCAAATTTAGCCACTTCGTCTATGTCAAATTGGTCGTTTCGCTTTACGGTAACTTCACAATTGAGTTCCTCTAAATAATGCACCAGATTAAAAGTGAACGAATCGTAATTATCTATAACTAATATGTTCATGAAAACTGTTTTTCTGCTTTATCCATAGCGGTGTTAAGTGCTCGTAACTTGTTATATACTTCTTGCAGTTCACTTTCAGGGTTTGATTTGGACACCACGCCAGCTCCAGCGTGGTAGTGTAACATATTTTCTTTACTTAGAAATGAGCGAATAATAATTGCATGATTGTAATTTCCTTTAAAATCAATAAAACCAATCGCACCGCCATAAAAAGCGCGGTCATTATTTTCATACGCGTCAATAAGTTGCATGGCTCGGTGTTTTGGTGCACCGCTCAAGGTTCCGGCTGGGAACGTGTCCGCAACGACTTGCATGGTAGAGGTGTCCCGTTTTTTCTTTCCGGTAACCTTAGATACTAGGTGTATTACATGCGAATAAAATTGTACTTCTCGGTCTTTTTCTACGGTAACATGATATCCATGCCTGCTCAAATCGTTTCGAGCCAAATCTACAAGCATCATGTGTTCTGCATTTTCTTTGAGGTCTTGCGCCAATTCTTTGGCCTTGGCCTCGTCTTGGGCATCGTTTCCTGTTCGGATAAATGTTCCGGCAATGGGATGAATTTCAGCTACGCCATCTTGCACAACCAATTGTGCCTCGGGAGAGCTACCAAAAATCTTGTAGTTTCCTAAGTCAAAATAAAATATATAAGGAGAAGGATTGATGGAACGCAACACACGATACAAACTGAAGTCATCTCCTTTAAAAGCTTGTTTAAAACGTCGCGACAACACTATTTGGAACACATCTCCACGCATACAATGATGGATGCCTTTTTTGACAAGTTTTATAAATTCATCGTCAGTCATGTTTGAAGCAGGCGCCCCTTCTTTACTAAATGCAAATGAATCACGTGCAGGTGCTTGAAGCAGTTTTACGACCTCGTCTAAGTTGCTCTCAGAATCGTAGCAATGCGCAAATAATTTGGCTTGATTATTGAATACGTTTACTGCAATAGTATTTTGATATAGCGCATAGTAAACTTCTGGAATACCAGTAGTATTTTCTTTACTTGCTAAATCAATATCTTCAAAATATTGAACGGCTTCGTAGGAGGTATAACCAAAAAGACCGTTTGCTAAAAAGCGGGTTTCGGGTAGATTGGTTTCAAAATGCGATATGAATGTTTCGAGGGTATCTACAACCGATATGTCTTTGCTAAGGGGTGTTTCCTTTTTTGTTCCATCCGGAAAAGTTTGCGTCAAAAGACCGTTATGGACTTTGAAAGAGGCAATAGGGTTAAAACACAGATAGGCAACGCTGTTGTCGTTAGCGCCATAATCGGAGCTCTCCAAAAGAACGCTTTCTGGAAATGCATCTCTTATTTTAAGGTACATATTCACGGGCGTCATGGTGTCCGTAAGTAATTCTCTTGTATCTGTTTTCAGTACAAACTTCATTGTTCAAAAATAAAAAAAAGGCTTGTCAATACGACAAGCCTTTTGTGTGATTCTAAAAACGCTTATCTACTCCTAATTAGGAGTTCCACCAAAGCGCTTTAGATGTAATTTTTTTCATTGAAGCAAATATACAATTCAACAATGAAAAAACAAGTACTTAGTAGTTAAAGCTCACGCTTAATTCTAAGGCATCGTTAATGAGTTTATCACCAAGATTTTCAAAGAATGTTCCAGAACGGAATTTTACGTTGTACTTAGATCGGTCAATTTCCAAATCTGCAGTTGCTTTAGCACCATCAAGTTTTAGTATAAAGGTTTCAGGATGCGTAATGCCTCTAATTGTAAAATCACCAGTCACATTAAATCCACCATCTGTTGGTTCGGCTGAGGTAATTGTAAGTGTTGCTTCCGGGTGCTCTTCAACACCAAAAAAATCATCTGATTTTAAATGCCCCACTAATCTTGCAGCATACTTTTCAGAAAGGTCTGTACAAACAATGCTGTTCATGTCTATTGTAAATGTACCTCCAGTAAGTGTAGCTCCGTCAAAGGTTAATGCTCCTTTGCTAATTGCAATGGTGCCTTCATGGAACGATTTTGTTACCTCGGTTCCCTTCCAATTGATTAAACCATTCGTGATTGCAGCCGTTTGTGCGTGTAGCCCAAGCGCTAAAAATAGTGATGCCCCAAGGGCGATAAGATTTCTCTTTTTCATGTGTGTGTATTAAGTATTAATTTTCGATTTCAATTTCGTTAGTAGTTGCAATAACTGTTCCATTTCCTGATTCGAAAGCGAGGAGGTGATTTCTTCTTCCGTTGTGTCCAAAACAGGGTCTATGTCTTTAAGTAAATCAAGTCCTTTTTTTGTAATAAAAATTTCAACTTTACGCCGATTGTCAACACAAATGTCGCGATGTGCCAACCCTTTTGCGACAAGCCTGTCCACCAATCTAGAGGTATTACTCATGCGCTGAATCATACGATGGGTTATGCTTTCTAGGCAAGATGCAGCACCTCTTCTTCCACGTAAAATACGGAGTACATTAAACTGCTGTAGTGTTAACCCAAACGGCTGCAACATGCTATGGACTTGGTCATGGGCCAAATTACCACTTTTCATTAATTCCACTACAACCTTTCTGTTAATCATTGTAATAACAACTATTGTCGCAACAAATGTAGTATATTATTTTAATTATATTTGTTTACATGAGAAAATATTTAAGCGTAGCAATTGGTATTTTTATTGTTTCCTGTGTATTTTCGCCCAAAAAACAAAAACCCATGAACGAATTATCGTCTAGCGAATGGGCTGACTTACAGCGCCAAACCCCAGAATCTATTATCCTTGATGTACGTACCGAAGAAGAGTTTGAAAGCGGTTACATTTTAGGAGCCAAGAACATTGACATTCGGGGGGGTACAACCTTTATTTCCTCAATTGAAGAATTAGACAAGTCCAAAGCGTATTTTGTGTATTGTCGTTCGGGTGCCAGAAGCGGGCAAGCATGCCAGCTTATGGAGCAAATGGGCTTTGAACAAGTGTATAATCTTGAAGGTGGCGTCCTGGCTTGGGAGGGCGATTTGAAGGAGTAATACTTCATATGTTAGGTGCGCGAGGAATTGCTGACCTATTTATGGAAAACACAAAATTTTCGCCGTGATCAATTAAAGACCACCAATGGCGAAAAGCTGATTATTGTCAAACCCGGACAAGAAAACGCACATGCAGGACCAGATTTTTTTAACGCTCATGTTCAAATTAATAAAATGCTTTGGGTTGGAAACGTGGAGCTCCACGTAAAAGCTTCAGATTGGTTTAATCACAATCATCAATTTGATAATAATTATGACAACGTAGTACTGCATATTGTTTGGGATGCTGATTTACCTGTTTTTAACCCAAGTCAGCAACCTAAAGCAACATTATGTTTGGCAGACTATGCCCCCGAAAATTTTGCAACTCGATATTTGAAATGGTTAGCTCAAACCAATAAATGGATATTATGTGCAGATGAGTTACATAAACTTCCGAAGGTATTGCGGAAACAATTTTTTGAGCGTATATATGTGGAACGTTTGATGGAAAAAACGACCTTGTTTCAAAGCTGGTTGGCACTGACACAAAACAATTGGGAGGCGGTTTTTTTTGTTGCGCTTGCCAAAGGATTTGGTCTTAGGCAAAACGGCATGGCATTTGCTCAAATGGCACTTTCAATTCCATGGTTGGCTATGCAAAAAACGGCTTCTAATTTGGAAGGTTTAGAAGCACTCCTTATGGGTCAAGCAGGACTTTTTGCGAAACCCATGGAAAATGAATATTTTCATAAACTGCAAAAAAAATCATAAATACCTGAAACATAAATACCAGCTAAACCCATCACACGAGAGTGCTGCATTTTTTAGATTACGCCCAACAAATTTTCCTACTATTCGCTTGGCACAATTGGCTTGGTTGTTGCACGAAAAACCTCGTATCCTTACACTTGTCCAAAGTGCAAAAACTCTTGAGGATTGGTACGCCATATTAGACGCAAAAACATCGTCTTTTTGGGATAATCATTATCATTTTGACACGCCTTCCAAAAAGCGCGCTAATCGGCTTACAAAATCCTTTAAACAGTTGTTGTTGCTCAATACCATTTTTCCATTTTTATTTCAATACTACAGCTATTTGGGCGATGCGCGTAAATCAGATGTAATAGACTTGGTGCGTAAACTTTCACCAGAGAAAAACAGGTATGTTACTAATTTTAATCAGTTGGGATGTCCTATTGACGATGCGCTCGAAAGTCAGGCGTGTATTCAGTTGAAACAGAACTATTGTAGCCCACGGCGATGTTTAAAATGTGCTTTTGGACACAAACTTTTAAATCTTTGATTACATTTGTGTGATGAGTTTGTTGCACGAAACGCGCTATTTTTTTGAAAAAAGAGGATTTGAAGTCTGCTCCCGCCTTGCGGAACGACTTGGAATGAAGGCCAAAAATGTGCGCATATTTTTTATTTACTTGAGCTTTTTTTCGTTGGGTGCCGGGTTTGCATTATATTTAGTGCTTGCCTTTTGGCTTAAAATGAAAGATTTTTTATTTGCGAAACGCTCATCCGTTTTCGACCTATAATCCACAAATACTGTATGAAATTCCTGACTACCTTTTTAGTATCCCTTTTTTGTTTGCCGCTTACAGCACAAACCACAGAAAAGGGAATAGATGATCGCATTAACGAAGCATTTACCCCAATCGCCGATTGGTGGGGCGGGGTGATATTACATAATTTCCCTGGCACTCAAATTCCCACCATCATTTTTCTTTTGGTAGGGGGAGCATTATTTTTCACCATTTATTTTGGGTTCATTAATGTCAGGCGTTTTCCAACTGCTATAAGAGTTGTTCGTGGGAAATATGATGATATTGACCATCATGAAGCTGATGAAAATGCAGCTGTAAGTATTGAAGACGGGGATGTTGTTGACACCATAAAAGACGAAAGCAAAGAGGGTGAGGTAAGTCATTTTCAAGCTTTGGCAACTGCAGTTTCTGGTACTGTTGGAAACGGGAATATTGCAGGTGTTGCACTTGCCATAGCTGTTGGAGGTCCTGGGGCAACTTTCTGGATGATATTATGTGGTCTTATTGGTATGTCAACCAAATTCGTAGAATGTACATTAGGGGTTAAGTACCGAGATGTTGGTAAAGATGGAACTGTATATGGAGGCCCGATGTATTATTTAACAAAAGGATTAAAGGAAAGAGGATTTGCCAAATTTGGAAAGTTTTTAGCCGTTGTATTTGCCGTATTGTGCGTGGGTGCCTCCTTTGGCGGGGGTAATGCAGCGCAGTCCAATCAAGCTGCTATGCAACTTGTTGATTCGTTTGGTATGACAGGTGGAAGTGCACGTACCATCATCGGAATTATCATGATGATTTTTGTTGGAGTTATCATTATTGGTGGTATTAAACGTATTGCATCTGTAACAGAAAAAGTAGTACCTCTTATGGCTGCTATGTATATTGGCGCATGTTTATATATTATCTTAACTAACTTTAGTTATGTAGATAATGCATTTGGACAGATTTTTTATCAGGCTTTCAACCCACAAGCTGGTTTAGGAGGCTTGTTAGGGGTGTTAATTACAGGATTTAGGCGAGCTGCCTTTTCCAACGAGGCAGGAGCAGGATCGGCTTCAATTGCGCACTCTGCTGTAAAAACAAAGTATGCTGCTTCTGAAGGATTGGTGGCGCTTCTGGAACCCTTTATTGATACGGTTGTAATTTGTACTATGACGGCATTGGTCATTATTATATTTAATGGCGACAATTCGGTTTTTGCCTATGGTGGCGAAAACGGGGAAGTACTAATAAATGGTGAAGCTGTTGAAGGTGCGGGTATTACAGCTGCAGCCTTTGCTAAATACATTTCTTTCTCTGGGCCATTTTTAACAATAGCCGTAGTGTTATTTGCTATATCAACCATGATTTCTTGGTCATACTATGGGCTACAATCCTGGATGTATATTTTTGGGAAAAGCAGGTTGTCTGACCTTACCTATAAATTATTGTTTTTGGCTTTTATTGTTATTGGTGCAGCTGGTGATATGTCTGCAGTATGGACATTCTCAGACGCCATGATTTTAGCATTGGTATTTCCAAATATGATTGGGCTATTTTTCCTTTACCCAAAAGTCAAGGAAGAACTCACACGCTATCTTTCTGCCATTAGAAATAAAGGTTAGAATATGCCGTGAACAATTCCCCCAAATTTTTTAACCTAACAAAAGCCCAACGAAAAGGAATCATATGGACGGTGATATTGTTTCTTTTAGCACACCTTGGAATAGTTTTCTATCCTAAAAATACGCAAAAAGAAAATAATTCTTTGCAGCTTGATAGTCTTGCCCAAATGCAAATTGAAGCACTTGCATCAAAAAATCAGAACAACATTAAGGATACGATTTATCCATTTAACCCAAATTATATTACGGATTTTATAAGGCATATCAGCTTGGTATTTCCATAGATGCCGTGTACCGTATTCGAGCTTATCGCAGTCAAGGAAAATATATTACTTCCGAAAAGACATTTCAACAATTAGCGCAACTCTCTAATGAGGAATTATTACGCATACGTCCGTATCTAAAATTACCCAGGCCTATTTCACCCAAAGTAAAAAATCCAAAAAAGGAACGTATCAAAAAACAATTGAATGCGGCTACTACCACGGATTTACGACAGGTTTATGGAATTGGGGAGGTATTTGCAAACCGTATCATTTCGGCTCGCGATAAATTAGGCGGATTTCTCCTTGAAGACCAACTCAATGATATTTGGGGGCTTAGCCTTGAAACCCAACAGCGTTCGTGGGAACATTTTGTTCTCGACTCAACCCCAATTATAAAAAAGCAGAATATAAATAACATCACCATAGCGCAATTGGCTCAGCATTATTATGTAAGTACATCACTTGCAAGTAAAATAGTTGCGATAAGAACACAAAAGGAGCATCTGTCTTCGTGGAACGACTTAGCAGCTATTCAACAACTTGATTCCGTGAAAAAAGCAAGATTATCGCTATATTTGTCTTTTAATTAGCTATGAAAACTGAACTACAAATGGGACCTAGTTTTGAATTGGGAGAAACCCATAATATGGTGGCTGCCTCTGCGCGAGACTTTGCACAGCAATATATTGCGCCACACGTCATGGACTGGGATGAACGCCAGTTTTTTCCTAAAGAAGTTTTGCACCATGCTGGTGATATGGGCTTTATGGGTATTCTTGTACCCGAAATATACGGCGGGGCAGGATTAGGCTATTTTGAATACACCGCAATTATAGAAGAAATTTCAAAAGTTGATCCTTCAATAGGACTGTCTATTGCAGCGCACAACTCACTATGTACTAATCACATCTTACAATTTGGTACAGAACAACAAAAACAACGTTGGTTGCCAAAATTAGCTTCGGGTGAGTGGATTGGCGCATGGGGGCTTACGGAACACAACACAGGTTCAGATGCTGGTGGTATGAACTCAACTGCTGTTCGCGATGGCGATGCGTGGATCATTAACGGTACAAAAAACTTTATTACACACGGCAGCAGTGGCGACATTGCGGTTGTGGTAATCCGAACAGGTGAGAAAGGCAATAGCCATGGGATGACAGCTTTTGCTATTGAGCGTGGAACACCTGGTTTTAGCGCGGGTAAAAAAGAAAATAAACTGGGTATGCGGGCTTCAGAAACTGCAGAGCTGGTTTTTGACCAATGTCGAATTCCAGACGAAAATAGATTAGGAGAAGTAGGTGATGGCTTTGTCCAGTCCATGAAAATTTTGGATGGCGGACGTATATCAATTGCTGCACTTTCCTTAGGAATAGCACGTGGGGCTTATGCGGCATCATTGAAATACTCCTCTGAGCGTGTACAGTTTGGAAAGCCAATTAATGCTTTTCAGGGCATTTCTTTTAAGTTAGCCCAAATGGCAACCGATATTGAGGCATCTGAATTATTGATGCATAAAGCTTGCTATGAAAAAAACATGGGGAAGCGAATGACTAAAATAAGCGCTATGTGTAAGCTTTTTGCATCTGAAACTTGTGTTCGTGTAGCAAATGAAGCTGTGCAAATTTTTGGCGGATATGGATACTCAAAAGAATTCCCGGTAGAAAAATATTTACGTGACTCAAAGCTATGTACAATAGGGGAGGGAACTTCAGAAATACAAAAAGTAGTCATTGCCAAACAAATTTTAAAATAGTCCTTGCAGGATATTGAAAATTACTGCTATATTTGCACCCTAATCATAAAGAAAGGAGGTCCGGTTCATGTTAATAATTCCAATCAAAGACGGTGAAAATATCGATCGCGCACTAAAGCGCTTCAAACGCAAGTTTGATAAAACAGGAACCATGCGTCA
>CATAMV010000018.1 GCA_949487855.1 Bacteroidota bacterium | reverse complement strand
TTTAATACCATGAAAATTCATTTAATTATTATGCTTTTTTTAACTACTACGGTAGTAGCACAAACGGAAAAAACAGCTATTCCTGTTCGCGGTAATTGCAATATGTGCAAAGCACGTATCGAAAAGGCAGCCATAAAAACCAAAGGCGTAAAATATGCTGTTTGGCAATCAGATACAGAGACGCTAAAACTTCTGTATAATTCGAAAAAAACAACGGTATCGAAAGTTTCAGCTAATATTGCTGCTGTAGGACACCAAGCAAATGGCGTTGCGGTTGTAGATAGCGTATATGCGGCTTTACCCATGTGTTGTCAATATGCCGATGGGAACCCACATAAAAAAGACGATTTATAGCTAAGCCTACGAAAATAGTCACTTTAACGAATGACTAAAACAAAAGAGGCTTTATAAAACTACAAAGAATGTGGTATTGAACTTGCAGAACTTGTTTTTGGATCTGCTTTTATTAGCTAATACGATTGAACTTAAATTGAAATACTATCACAACACTTCTCGATACGTAAGTTTCTTTTTGAGATAAACTCCATTACATTCTTCATATATGACTTATACTCTAATAAAGTTTTTGGTATGGGGTTTAGCTCAAATTCAGAGTGTGGTAAGTAAAATTTAACCGAATTGTAATTTTTTGAAACCAAATCTTGCATTAAGAAATATTGAACATATCCCTTAAAGTCGTTAAATAAATTAAAAAAAGAAGAATAGTTAGTGAATGTTTTGGATAAAGGGCTGGGCTGGTTTGAATAGTATAATCTTATGCATTCTAATGTCAAATCCCACCTATCGCAAATTCTTTTATTGATACCCCTTGATTGATTAATTGTAAATTGATTATTAACCTTTTTTGCTGGAAAAATCACATACCCTCCAATACTTGTGCAGAGTGTTCTAAATGCATTGATTTCATCCAATGAAATGTGACTAACAATATTTTTCATTTCATCCCATTTCCTGTAAGTATGACCTATTGAATCACTTGACAAGACAAATTCCATTGAATCTGATCTATGTATCATTCTTCCTTTTGGATATGGGTGTAAACCAAAAAAATGACCACTATCTATATGTTTACTCCAAAGAAACATATGATACTCCCTTAACTTTTTACTGTGCCTATCGGGGTCTTTATAATTTCCGTACCTATCCTTTGGGGTGTCTTGAAGCGAACTAAATTTTATGTCAATCATTTTGAGTCAAATTAAAGGAACTACGTTTTTTATTTCAATTCTTTACAACCTTATAACTCACTTCTTCGTTCTCTACTTTATCAAGTGCTTTAACTATGTAAGTTGCAGATGATAAATGCGACATATCAATCGTGTTTCCTGTAAGTGCCATTACTTTATTTCCTGCCATATCGTATACCTCTATGTCGTATTCTTTATCGCTGTTAAGTGCTAATAAAGATGATGTGGGGTTGGGATAGAGTGTAGGTGTTGATTGTTGGGGTACGTTGTATGCTAAATTTTGGTTTGTAAGTTCAATTAATAGACCTATTAGTGCCTGGTTAGTAGAGCCATCAAAACTTAAAGTATTTCCCGATGGTATAACAATATTACCAGCTAAATAATCTACTATTCCATTAATCTCACAATGAAAATTTGCGCTTAAAACTTCTAAGTAATGACCGGCAGGAATAGTGTAACTTGGGTTGTCTTCATTTAAAACTACAAAATCTCTAATAGGCGTATTTTCTCTATAATCCATTTCTGAATACTTCGATGTATACTTTAAAAAAGAAACCCAATCATTAGAACTCTTAAAATTAACTAATGTGCCAGGTAAGAAGACAATTGGCTCATCATAATAAAAATATTTTGAATTATTTATTGAAATTTGAAAATATCCCTGTTTATTCCCATTTGCAAGTAAAATAATTTCCCCGTCTTGGACAGTAGTCTCATAAATAAAATCATCCCTTAATTGTTCATAGTAAACATTCGTTAATTCATAATTGTAGAGCAAGTCAAAAGTAAGGTTTTTAAGCTGCCCAAACCCAAACACAGGCACAATCAATAATAAGAGTAATAGTTTTTTCATCGTATTAATTTATTTTTAAAAATAAGTAATAACATTTTAACTATAAAAACTTTTATGGAGCCGATTGGGTTTGGACTATGGTAATTAATTTTATTTGCGAATAGACTGAAAATTAAAATTACAAATTGATGTTAATGGACTAAATATGGGCTAAATAATAAGTGAAAAAACCCTAAGTAATTCATATATAGGTTGTTAGGGTTTTCTTTTGCGGGGAAAGAGGGATTTTGTTCCAATCTCCCTCTTTTGGCATTTTGCAAATGCCTATGTCTTAAAACAAAAAACCCACAACATTTGTTGCGGGTTTTCTTTTGCGGAAGAAGAGGGATTCGAACCCCCGGAGGTGTGACCCTCAACAGTTTTCAAGACTGCCGCATTCGACCACTCTGCCATTCTTCCAGCGGCTGCAAATATAGGCTCTTTTTTTATTTCTAAAAACGCATTTCTTACTTGTTTCTTTGAATGCCTACATTTGCCTTATGATTGATTTCCCCTACGATTTGCTGTTACTTGTTGGCGCAGGACTCTTTGCAGGTTTTATAAATACTATGGCAGGGGGAGGCTCGTTACTTACTTTACCATTGCTTATATTTTTAGGCTTACCCTCAGCAACTGCAAATGGTACCAATCGCGTGGCCATTTTGGTTGCGACTAGCTCAGCAACCTTAGGGTTTAGAAGTAAGAAAATAAATTCGTTCCCTTTTAGTTTATACTTGGGCGGTGTGGCACTGTTGGGAGCGCTTATAGGCGCTCGAATTGCCATTGATATAGATGGAAATGTGTTCAATAGAATTTTAGCGATTATCATGCTTGTGGTTGTGGTACTTATGGTGTTTAAACCCAAATACAACACGATTTCTAACTCATCAAAAACATCCGGTAAAACACTTATTTGGTCTATGGTAGCTTTCTTTTTTATTGGTATTTATGGCGGTTTTATCAATGCAGGGATTGGATTTATTATGATGCTGTTTATGAATTATGTAAACCGTATGGATCTGATTCGCGTAAACGCTACAAAGGTTGCGGTGGCTTTTATATACACCATCGGTGCATTAGCTACCTTCGCATTTTCTGGTCATATCAATTGGAAGTATGGTATTGCCTTGGCAGTAGGGAATGCCGCAGGGGCATTTTTTGCTTCGCGTTATTCAGTTAAGAAAGGTGAGGGCGTTATAAAAGCTGTGATGATGATTATGGTAGTTGCGATGTCAATTAAACTTTGGTTTTTTTAATATGTTTGTCCGTAACAACTTTCTTGTTTTTTCGTTATTAAATACAACTCAGTTCAATGCTCCAATAAAAATACATTATGTTACGCCAAATCTTTTCTTTGCAATATTTTATTCTTTTCTATTTATTCTTGTCATCTCTGGCAATGGCCAATCCTCAAAAGACAGGCACAGTTTCAGGACTAGTTTATGACGCCTCTTTGAACGAGCCAATACCCTATGTGAGTATAGTGCTTCGTAATGCAGAAGGGGAGACCATAACCGGAGGCATTACAGATGAAAAAGGATTTTTTAAACTGTCCAAAATATCAGAAGGTACGCATACATTAACCATACAGTTTATAGGGTATCAAAAGCATACACAATCAGTTCGTATAGGGGGTGGTACCTATCGAGTTGAATTAGAAAAAATATTTCTTGCAGAAGAAACAACTGCGCTAGAGGTTGTTGACGTTATAGGGGAAGTTTCCACTATTCAACAAAAGGTTGATAGGAAAGTTATCACCATTGGGAAAGACTTAGCAGCTGCTGGAACTGCTTCAGAACTTATGGTTGGAATTCCATCTGTTGGGGTTGACCCACAAACAGGTGCAATAAGCCTCCGCGGAAATGAAAATGTACCTGTTATGGTAGATGGAAAACTATCGAATATACCTGCTGCTCAGTTACTCAAGCAAATTCCGTCATCAGCAATAAAAGCCGTTGAACTTATTACAAATCCATCAGCAAAATACAACCCAGACGGAATGACAGGTATCATCAATATCGTCTTACATAAAAACCAGCTTGTTGGATTTAACGGTTCGCTGAGTGCCAATTGGAGCAAAGAAATTAATCCAAAATTTAATAGCGGATTAAATCTTAATTACCGCACTGGAAAACTTAATATTTATGGAAATTACAACAACAACATTTCCAAAAACGCCAATAATGGTCACATTGAACGTGCTCAAGATTTATCTGAACAGTACTTTAAGTTTTTTGATGAAAGTGAGTCGCATATTTTTAAAGTAGGTTTAGATGTGTACATAAACGATAAAAATACAATGTCGTTATTTACAAGTCAGAATCCTGCGGACAACGGTACTAAAGGCGCAACGGAAACCATATCTTTCAGTGACAATATTTCTTCTACCGAATTTCAAAATTTTAACGCGAATTCAAATAATACCTCAACCCAATATAATTTTAATTACAAACGCGATTTTGATAAAGAGGGAAGTAACATTGAACTTGAAGTAGATCATAATATCTTTGAATCAGACAATCCTGTGGCATTCACTTATCCACCTCCCAATGACATAAAAAACCATGATGATAAAAATCAAACAGATAGAAAACGTACAACCATCAATTTGGATTACGTTAATCCATTAACGGAGAATGCTAAGTTGGAAGTTGGAGCTGAGGCGCGTTTATTTAATACATTAATTTTATTTTCTTCAACGGGAGAATCTATTGACAGTAGGGGGAATTTTGGCCCTGCACCCGATACCGCATTTGACTATACACGAGATATTTATTCCCTTTACGTCACCTATGGTAAAAAGTTAGACAAATGGTCCTATCAAATGGGTGTTAGATCAGAGTCTGTTCAGGTGACTGCTCAAGCAAAAGAAACCTATTCGCTAAACAATACGAAACGCACAACTTTAAACCCTTTTTCAAATTCCTACACAGAATTGTATCCCTCTTTCTATTTGACCTATTCCCCTAGCGAAAAAAAATCATATCAGCTTAGTTATAGCCGACGTATTGACCGACCGGGTATTGGGCAAGTAAACCCCATAAAGGAGTGGTCAACACCTCTAGTTTCTTCTTATGGAAACCAAAAACTTGTACCGCAGTTTACCAATTCTTTAGAAGTAAATCATACACGAAGGGTAAAAAATGGATCTATTACTGCGGGTGTTTTTTATCGTGCTATTTCAAACGAAATTAATAGAGCGCTTTACGTAGATGAAAGTGATATACAGTCGGGTAAGGTGATTTTAACGCACGATAATTTTGATAATACTTCTGCATATGGCATGGAGCTTTCATCCAATTACAAGCCAACAAAATGGTGGTCATTTAACACAAGCTTTGATTTGTTTTCCCAAAGACAAAAAGGAATTGCCGAATACCTTAACACTTCTTTAGAAGATGCCACAGAAGATAACATCGTTAGAGATGTAAATATTGTGGATAATGTAGCATGGAATTTTAGAATGTATAACAGTTTAAGTGCAAGCAAAAGGCTTACGTTTACTTTGTTTATGTTTTACAGAGGAAAAATTAAAAACCTACAATTTGACATGCTTCCCATGTACTTTATGAATTTGGGTGCAAGATTAAGCGTGCTAAAAGGAAAAGGAACAGTAAATGTTGGGCTTAATGATGTATTTGATACCATGAGGTTTAGATTTAGCGCACGTAAACCATTTCCGTCTAATGGTGAATTTAACTGGGAAAGCCGTACACTACAACTTGGTTTTAACTATCGATTTGGTAGTGGAAAGTACCGTGCAAAATCTAGAAGGCAACGTGAAAACGATGAGAAAAGCGGCAGTGGAGGGCTGTTTTAATAGGTTTCATACGAAACAATCTCAAGCCCATATCCAGACATGCCCACACGTTTGATTTGATCACTGTTTGAAAGGAGTTTAATTTTACTAATCCCAACAGCATGAATCATTTGAGCCCCAATTCCAAAATCTTTTTCATCCATTTTTCGTTTATTTTCAGTTGGGTTTTGAATGGTTTTTAAATCTTGTAATAGTCGATTTGCAGGTTGCAATTGATTAATGAAAATTACAGCGCCTTTTCCTTCTTTTTCAATGCGTTTAAATATAGCGTCGATAGAACTAGTTAAATTTTGATTTAGAATACGCAATAGCTCACTATTTAATTGTTGGTTGTGAACACGAGTGAGTACGGCTTCGTCCTCTTTCCAATTCCCTTTTGTTAAAGCAATGTGAATTTGGTTGTTGGTATTTTGGTGAAAAGCACGAAGTCTAAACTTACCGTATGCTGTTTCTACTTCAAAATCTTCTTTAACTTCAATCAAACTATCGTGTTTCATTCGATAGCTTACCAAATCTTCAATTGAAACTAATTTTAGGTCAAAAGTATCAGCAACTTTACGGAGTTCTGGCAATCGCGCCATGGTACCGTCTTCGTTCATAATTTCAACAATTACTCCAGCTGGTTGAAAACCAGCCAAACGCGCAAAATCAATAGCGGCCTCTGTATGTCCAGTACGTCGCAACACTCCACCTTCTTTAGCAACCAAAGGAAAAATATGCCCAGGTCTTAAAAAATCAGTTGCTTTAGTGTCTGACTGAATAAGTTTTCGAACGGTTTTAGCTCTGTCTGCGACTGAAATTCCAGAAGTAACGCCATTTCCTTTTAAATCGATGGAAACCGTGAAGGCTGTTCCCATGGGGTCGGTGTTATTGCTAGCCATTGGATATAAGTCAAGTTTTCGGCAACGATCTTCTGTTATTGGGGTGCAAATTAACCCCCTACCTTCTTTTGCCATGAAGTTTATCATTTCGGGTGTCACCATATCTGCCGCACCTACAAAATCTCCTTCATTTTCACGGTTCTCATCATCAACTACAATGATTACTTTTCCGTTTCGAATGTCTTCTATAGCATCTTCAATTCGGTCTAAACGAATGTCTTTTTTCATCTTTTAAATCTTTTAACAATTCGATTTAAGGGTAAATTTATATGTAATTTTAATCGTTCAACATCAAAAACAGACTTGTCTTTACTTGCACGAATAGTAGCAACGAGCCCCACAACTGTAAGCACAATGGAAATTAGCCATGCGCCCCAAAAAGGGTGAAGACTGCCATCTTCAGCACTATTTTTGAATAATGTTCCGGCAAAATGGTATGTTAAAAATATGCTTAAAGCAACTACTAAAGGCAACCCAAAGCCTCCTTTTCTAATAATGGCGCCAAGTGGAGCTCCTACAAAAAACAACAGTAGTGTGGCATAGGCATTTACAAATTTATCATCACGCCAAAGACGGTGTAAATTGATGACTTTTTCACGAATAAAAAACACTCGTTTTTGATTGGTGAAGTTACTAAGCTGCATTTCGATATTATTTTTTGCACTTTTCAAGATTTGTCTCTGCTGACTTTTAGGATATAATTTTAAATAAGTATCCGTGCCTTTAAAACTATTATGTATTAATGATTTTTTAAGTCTGCTAACAGAACGTATTCCCGTTCTGAGATACACCGTATTGGCGAAGCCTTCAATTTCCGAAACATAGCCTTTTGTTAGTGAGTCAATGCTTTGGCTAAGCTCACCAATGTTCTGCATTTTGAAGGTATTTCTGTTGCTGGTTTCATCTAAATCCACATTGTTAAATGCGCTAAGGTCAATATTCATTGTATATTGCTTAAAAGCGATTCGGCTATGGGGGTCATTTTTTTTACGTTTGTTTTTTTGGATAACTTCCTCATACCGATAACCATCATACAAAACCAATTGCAAACCTTCCTGTAATTCTTCGCTTTTGAGTTCACCTCTTGCAGCTCTTATTACCACATTATTGACTTGGTTTTTAGATTTTTCGTGTATGATAACGTCTTCAAGTAACTTGTTGTTTTCTCCATATTTTCTTGCTACTTTGATATTACTTTCCCCAATGTCATTAAACACACCTTCTGTAATGGCCAAAGCAGGGCGCATTTTGGAAAGATTTTTTCTTAAATTATAGGTTTTAAATTCCGCTAACGGAATTACCGTATTTGACACATAGAAAGTGACCATGCAAGCAATACTATTTACAACAATCAACGGACGCATGGCGCGCATCAGTGAAATTCCAGCAGACTTCATAGCAGCAAATTCGTAACGCTCAGCAAAATTTCCAAAAGTCATTATGGAAGCCAAAAGAATGGTTAGTGGCAATACCAATGGAATTAACTTTGGAGAATAATAAAGTAAAAATCGAAGCAATACACTTACATCCAATCCTTTTCCAGCAAATTCATCAATAAAAACCCAAACTGTTTGAATGATGAAAATAAACATCAGAACAAAAAAGAAGCTAACTAATACATTAAGGTAACTTTTTAATATGTAACGATCTAATAACGGAAGTTTCATTAAAATTTATCGATATAATAATTGGGATAATTTGCCTCAGAAAAAATAAAAGTGTTTTCAGAAATGTTTTTATTTGGTGTAAATTTTCTAACTGTTAGCGTGGTTTCAGTACCGTTATCGCCCACTTCAATAAGTTTGTAAATATGCTTGGTCTTGATGTCAATACCCAAAAGTAAATAGGCTGCTTGTGCATATGTATCGATTGGAGTTAGCTTTACAAACTGAATGGTTCTTCCGCCATATAGCGGTTGGGTAATATCCCATGAAAATCTATATCCTTCTTTATAAAAGGAAAAAAGCTTAGAAGGATTGAGGCCCTCGCTTAAATCTGTATCCACAGGCTCAATCAAAACTTCTTCATTTTCTTTATTGATGGTGTGTACATTATTGCCATCGCTGAGTTGCTGTATTCCCATCAAATTAAGCAGGTATTTATTGTCTTGTACGACTAAAGTTCCTTCCTCTTTTTGTTTGATGTATTCTTTTCTGTTTACCAATTCGTAGCTAAAGTCAATAGCGATGTTGCCGTAATTGGCAAGGGTTTCAGAAACTTCTTGTAATAGTTTTTCTGCTTTGGTATCTTGGTTTTGCGCCAGAGCAATTCCCGTATAAAGAATACCAACAAATAGTGTTTTAATTTTCATTTTCTTTTGCTAAAAATTCATGTAAGGAAATTAAATCCCTAAACATAACTTCACGGGCTTTACTTCCTTCAAATGGGCCTACAATTCCTGCAGCTTCTAATTGATCAACGATGCGACCGGCACGGTTGTAACCCAGTTTTAGCTTGCGTTGCAAAAGCGATGCCGAACCTTGTTGTGCGTTCACAACTACTTCAGCAGCTTCCTTAAATAAGGCATCACGATCTGCAATGTTGTTCTCTTTTGTTGAGGTACTTTCCTCAGAGACATATTCGGGCAATAGGTGTGCATCTGGATAAGCGCGTTGTGATCCAATAAAATCTGTAATTTTCTCTACTTCTGGGGTATCCACAAAAGCACATTGTAGCCTAATGAGGTTATTTCCTTGGGTAAATAACATATCACCACGACCAATCAACTGGTCTGCACCACCACTATCTAAAATAGTTCTGGAGTCCACTTTTGAGGTTACACGGAAAGCAATTCGCGCAGGGAAATTGGCTTTAATAAGCCCTGTAATGACATTTACAGACGGACGTTGTGTGGCAATTATCAAATGAATTCCTACTGCCCGCGCCAATTGTGCAAGTCTTGCAATAGGCGTTTCAACTTCTTTGCCTGTAGTCATAATAAGGTCGGCAAATTCATCGATTACCAAAACAATGTAGGGCAAAAATGCATGTCCATCATGCGGATTTAACCTACGGTCTTTAAACTTAGCATTGTATTCTTTGATGTTACGGCACATCGCGTTTTTTAACATGTCATATCGACTGTCCATTTCAATACATAATGAATTTAGTGTGTTGATGACTTGTTTGTTGTCCGTAATTATGGCATCGTCTGTATCGGGTAGTTTTGCCAAATAGTGTCGCTCAATTTTATTAAAAAGTGTGAGCTCTACTTTTTTTGGATCGACCAAAACAAACTTGATTTCAGCAGGGTGTTTTTTATACAACAAGGAAGTTAAAATGGCATTTAACCCAACAGACTTCCCTTGGCCCGTAGCACCTGCCATAAGCAAGTGTGGCATCTTGGCTAAGTCCACAACAAAAGTTTCATTACTGATGGTTTTACCTAGGGCAAGTGGAAGCTCCATTTCTGCCTCTTGAAACTTTTTTGCCAGTATTACAGAGCGCATCGAAACAATGGTTGCTTTTTTGTTGGGTACTTCAATTCCTACCGTTCCTTTTCCTGGAATTGGCGCAATAATTCGAATACCCAACGCAGCTAAGGATAACGCAATATCGTCTTCTAAGTTTTTGATTTTAGAGATACGAACGCCTGCAGCAGGTACAATTTCATAAAGTGTTACTGTTGGACCAATAGTGGCTTTGATATCCGCAATTCCAATCTGATAATTTTTAAGTGTATCTACAATACGCTCTTTATTTTCTTCTAGCTCTTGCTCATTTATCGTAATCCCTTCATGAGGATAGCTTTTTAAAAGTGACTCGGTAGGCGAACGGAAATTTTTTAATTCTAGTGTTGGGTCAACCTCTCCAAAATCTGCAACTAGTTTTTTTGCCTTTTTTACGATTTCGTCTTCTTCGTTTTCTGTAACAGATAACTCAACTTCTGCATCTGCTTTTGGTTCTACATCATTGTTTGTTTCCGTGGGTTCTTTAGCAGCCTTGGGCGTTTGCTCAACAATAGGTGCGTCAAAAGAAACTTCAGTTACTTCATCTTCAACCACACTAGTTTTAGATGCTTTTTTAGATTTAAATTTTACGTTTTCAGGCTTCCACTTCAATTGATACACCAAAAAGGCAATAGCAATAAGCAGCAGCAAACTCGCCACACCCAACGGTCCTATATAGTCTACCAATAAAGCATTTGTTTCAAATCCGGTGACGCCGCTTAGTAAAAAGGAGTTTGGCAAAAGGAGTGCAAAAACGATAGATAACCAAAAAGAAAGCAAAAACGTCCAAATCCAGCGAATACCCAGTTTATTGGTACCAATGTTTATAAAATGACTAATACCTGTAACCAGCACCATAAGGATAATTAAGAAAGCACCCACACCCATACCTTGATAAATAAGGATGTAGCTAAGTGATGCCCCTAATTTTCGGATGCTGTTTTCAACAGGTATGTCTCTTTTGCTAAGTTCACCCAGCGCACTTTGATCTATTTTCCATGTTTGAAAAAAGGAAACAAAAGCAGCAAACAGCAATATGGCAATAAGAATACAAAACGCTCCCCAAACAATTTGTTGTTGGCGGTTGAGCCCTTTTAAGCGGAATTTCTCTTTAATACTCATTGTTGAATAGTCAAAAATACAACAAAAAAACCCGATGAAGTCATCGGGTTTTTATATGATTAAAACTTACGTCAAATAGCTTTACCAACCTAAATGGACTATTTCAAATCAAAACGGTCTGCATCCATAACTTTGTTCCAGGCTGCGATAAAATCTTGAACAAACTTATCGTTGTTGTCGTTTTGAGCATATACCTCAACAATAGCACGTAGTTCAGAGTTTGAACCAAAGACTAAATCAGTACGTGAAGCAGTGCGTTCATCTTTACCTGTAGCTCTGTCTTTCGCTGTGTATATGTTATATGCAGTAGTTTCCCATTTAACATCGATGGACAATAAAGTCTTAAACCAATTGTTATCTAATTTTCCATCTGTCCAAACGCCGTCGTTTGAAGCTGAAACCCCCATAGCTCTCATGCCACCTACCAAAACAGTCATTTCTTTGGGTGTAAGCCCAAGAAGCTGTGCCTTGTCAAGCATTATTTCTTCAGGTGCTACCGCAAATTCTTTTTCACTGTAGTTTCTAAAGCCACATGCTCTTGGCTTCAGTAAGTTAAATGAATCGATATCGGTATCTTCTTGCGTGGCATCTCCTCTTCC
>CATAMV010000017.1 GCA_949487855.1 Bacteroidota bacterium | reverse complement strand
TCATTTCCAATAGCAACTGCTCGACTGTCGCACCATATGATGGCATTTCTAAGTGGTGCCCCGTTGCGGTCTACCACAACCAAACCATGCATTTGATAAGCAATGCCAATACCGTTGATTTTTTTAGAGTCAATTCCCGTTTGCTTTAAAAGTTTTTTTGTTGCTATACAAACGAGTTTCCACCACAGTTCGGGGTCTTGTTCTGCCCAGGAATTTTCTGGGCTTATCATCCCCATCTCTCCTTCAGGCTCATGCGTTACGGCAATTTGCTTGCCTGTCTTTACCTCGATAATGGCAGCCTTTACAGACGAACTGCCAATATCATAGCCTATGTTATACATATATGAAAATGAATGTCATGAACTAAAATCTCCAATCGTTACCAAAATAAGTTTTAATGGGGGTTATGCTTCCATCAAAATTGTGCTTAAAAGTAGTGAATTTGACATTTCTTAAATGTGTTTTTCCTGAAATTTCGGTGTCGTGATAAAATAGAAACCACTCATTACCAACTTTTAGGGTAGAATGGTGGTTTGTCCAGCCCTGAACAGGCTCATTTAGCACCCCTTGATACGTAAATGGTCCATAAGGGTTGTCACCAGTGGCATAAGCCAACAAGTGCGTATCTCCAGTAGAATAACTCAAATAATAGGTGCCGTTATGTTTGTGAATCCAAGGAGCTTCAAAAAACCTACGATCCAAATCTTTTGTCAAAATAGGATTGCCTTGCTTATCGAGAATTTCAATGGATTTTACTTCTTCGGCAAACTCAAGCATGTCGTTTGTTAGCTTTGCCATTCGCGGTAATATGGCTGGGTTATTTGGAACACCCATGTCTTTTAAGGATCCCTTTTCATCATAAGATCCGCTTTCCCAACGCTGCAATTGACCGCCCCAAATACCACCAAAATAAATATAAGCGCTTCCGTCATCATCAACAAAAACAGCAGGATCAATGCTATAACTTCCTTTCATGGGTGCTGGCTGAGGTGTGAATGGTCCTTCGGGTTTTGACGAAGTAGCAACGCCTAATCTGAATATATTATTGGCGTCTTTTGCAGGATAATAAAGGTAATATGTACCATCTTTATACGCAGCATCTGGTGCCCAAAACTTACTTTTAGACCATAAAACATCATCAACAGAAAGGGCTACTGGGTGTACAGTAACATCGCTTCCATCTAAATCCATTGACAGCACATGATAATCAATCATATTAAAATGATTTCCACTATCATCCTCTATTCCACCAGACTCGATGTCGTGTGAGGCATAAATATAAATACGGTCATTAAAAACATGTGCGGAAGGATCAGCTGTATAGATTTCACGAACTAATGGGGTATTTAAAAAATCTGGATTTGAATTAAATTTCTCGGTAAGTTGACTACACGAAGTAAATGATAATAAACAAAAAATTAAAGCTAAAAATATTGGAAGTTTGTTGTAAAACATGAATATTGATTTAGTATGAACTCAAATATATTGCAGTCGTTAACCTCCATTTGTAATAAATAGTGCAAAAACTAAAACAAGAGTTTCATTTAATAATGAAGGGACAAGTAGTCTTCTTCGGATAATGTTCCAACCAATGCTTTGGGGGGCTTGTTCCATTTTGATATTCTGTCGATTGGATGCAATGTTGGCTTAATTAATGGCATCTTATTATCAATCAAAAAATCATTTTGCTGCGTCATCCACTGCACTAGTTGATTTTCTAATTGTTTTTTGATATCAGTATATGCTTCGTTATTTGCCAAATTTTGGTGCTCAAACGGATCCTTTTCTAAATCATAAAACTCTTCAAAGGGAACATTTGGAAATGCCTGGGCGCCCCTTTTGATGTAGGCATTTACAGCTTGATTACTGGTCATATTTTGTTCCACGACTTCTAGGGAATTAAAATTACGCACATATTTATAGCGCTGATTCCGTACCGATCGGGATGGAAAAACATAACAACTTTGTATGTTTTGGCGCGTTGCAATTCCATACACATAATCTCGAATTTTATTTTCTTGACCCGCTAAGATTGGCAAAAAGCTTACCCCATCAATATTTGAAGGGACGCTCCCACCAGCAATTTGAAGTAATGTGGGCAATATATCTACTATTGTTACTAATTGGTTGCTTTGTGTTTTGGGCTTGATACGATTGGGCCAACGCAACACCATAGGAACTTTTAGTCCAGTTTCACGCACGCTCCACTTCCCTTTTAGTCCGTGGTCAGATAAATACATAAACAAGCTGTTATCAAGAACAGAAAGTTCCGATAACATTGAAAGAACCTTCCCAAGCTGAGCATTGTCGTCAGCAATATTTTGGTAGTACCCCGACTTGCTTCGCGCTATCTTTTGATTTGAATTTTGTGCTGAGGGATCGTAGTCCAGAGGTTTATCTATGTAGTCATTTTGTTTTGGATATGGCCCGTGCGGAAGATCTGAAGCGAAAATGATGCAGAACGGTTTTGAACTGTTTTGGATGTATTTTCTTACTTTATCAATTGGCAGTAGTCTGTTTTTTGCCGTGTGATAAAAATGTGTCCAATTAAAAACAGAAGAAGGTTTAATATGTCCCTTACCTGCCAAAATAACCTCGTAGCCAATCGCATTAAAATAGTCGTTAATATCTGGCACATTTTTCACAGGCAAGTGATTAGCCATACATCCATTACGCATTGGAAAGAGCCCGGTAAAAAGTTGAGAGCGACTTGGAGCACATATCGCTTGAGCGGTGTAAGCGTTGGAAAAGGTCATTCCTTCTCGAATAAGACGATCGACGTGTGAGGTATCTACTTGCGGATTTCCAAAAGTTCTAAAATCCCATGCATTTTGATCGTCTGACAGGTAAATTATAATATTAGGTTTATGCGGTTCTTGGAAATTTTTTTGTTGCCCAAATAATGAAAAAAAAGGGAGCGCTATAAAAAGAAGGATATAATTAAATAAAAAATTCATGTTGTATGTATATGTCGTAGTTTATAAAAATAATACTTATAATTCATAAACAGGTTTATTGTTGTATTTGAGACCCTATATTTATTAATTCTGATTGAATATTTATAATTTGAAGCTCTAAATAAAAGGTTTATTCCATTATATTTACACGAATGAACAAAATTTATTATTTAATTCTTTGCTTTGTTTTTTCAATAAATTTAGGTTTTGCGCAAGAGCATCCCTTCCTTTTTGTTAAAACAAACGAAGACATCGGAAAGCGTGCAATCACCTGTATCGTAAATGACTCCATCAATCAATTATGGATAGGTACTTATGGAGGCGGTTTAAAAAAGTATAACGGCGTAGATGTAGAAACATTTAAACATGATGTTAACTCCTCTTCAGGCTTGTCAAGTTCCGAAATTTATGATTTGCTTTTAGGAAAAGATAACGCCGTTTGGATTGCCACTAATAATGGGCTAAATCTATATAATCAAAAAAAAGATACGTTTACTCATTTTAATCCAAAAGGAGAAAAACTACCCATCCATGCGTTGGCCATGCTTGATGATACACACATCCTATTAGGAACCCATCAAAAAGGGGTATATCTGTTTAATACGCTTACTAAAGAGTTCCAAAAAGCAGCCCTAGACGTTAATCAGAATGGCCTGCAAGTGAATGCGCTAGCTGTCGATCAGTTAAAACGCATATGGGTGGGTACTAATATGGGGGTTATGCAACTTAGTTTCACCGGACTAAAGCTCACTAAAATTTTGGATAGGGTGGTAAAAAATGAAGCATTATTATCTAATGAAATTTTAAGTCTTGAGACAGATGCGTTTGGAAATATATGGGCCGGAACGGTTAAAGACGGTGTCTTAAAAATTAGCACCAAAGCTGTGAATTATTTAGACGTAGATCATTTTCCCATAAGTGAAAAAAGGATATTCTCAATAAAAGAATACACCAACGGAATGATACTTTGTGGAACAGAGAACGATGGTTTTTTTGTTCTCACAAATGAAGGAAAAGTTGCTAATAGGTATGTTAAAGCGAGCAGGAACTCTTTTAGCATTCATTCTAACTCTGTATGGGCAATACATAGCGACGAAAATGATCGGATTTGGCTGGGGTATTACGATCAAGGTATCGATAAATATGACCCCGATCATTTTAAATTTAGTTTCCTCCAAAATAATAGTTCTAAAGACGAAATGCCATTTCCTTTATCTGTATCATCTATTGCAAAAGATAAATTTGGGCATTTGTGGTTTAGCTGTATTGACAAAGGAGTGTATGTGTATAACCCCAATGACAAATCATATACGCATTTAAATGACCCCACTAATACTATTGCAAAAGGATTAAATAGTTTTGATATCCCTTCATTATTTATTGATAGCAATCATAATGTATGGGTGGCATCTTGGTACAATGGAATTTATTTACTTAAATATGGCGCTAAGCGTTTTATTAATATTAGCACTAAATCCTTTCCAAAAACACTTAAATCAAATAGAATTGTTAGCTTTTCTGAAGACTCCAAAGGTGTTATCTGGATTGGAACTTTTTTGGGTGGGTTGCTTTCATATAACACAAAAACAAATGCTTTAAAACACTATGATGGTGAGGCAATTGAAAATGTAGAGCTACATAACGGCAACATTAGAAAAGTATTTGTCGACAAGTACGATAATATCTGGTTAGGAACACGTAAAGGAATTTATCGATACAATCAAAAAAACAATTCGGTGACTTCTTTTGATGATAAAATTAAAGTCGCATCAAACGGAGCTTTTAGCGACTTTATTGTATTTACAATCTATGAAGACACCAACAAAAATATATGGATAGGGTCTGATGGCTATGGTTTATTTAGTTACTCTTTTGAAGAAGATCAATTTACGTGGCATGGAGAAGGCAGCAACTTACGTAACCTGTCTATAAATTCCATTACACAATCTTTTGATGGATTGTATTGGCTTGGAACAGACAATGGTTTAATTAGATACGATAACAATAACGAAACATTTCGTGTTTTTGAGTCCAATGATGGACTGTTAAGCAAGAAGATTAATCGAAGTGCTTTTTTTAAAGAAGGCAATACGTTGTATTTAGGAACAAGTGAAGGAATAAATTTTTTTGATTTTAACTCTATAAACAACAATAAAAATGTTCCAAAAATTTTATTTCAGCAGCTAAAGATCGGAAACAAGCGCGTGTCCATAACGGATGAAGGACCACTAGAAAAAACCATTCAGTTTTCAGATTCCTTGTTCTTAAGTCACAATCAATCTTCTTTTTCCATCGACTACATTGGAGTTAACCAAACAAGAGGTGAGAAGAATAAATATGCTTATATGCTTGAGGGCTTTGACAACGATTGGAACTATGTAAACAAACTACGTACCGCTACGTACACAAACATAAAACCAGGGAATTATACTTTTAAGCTAAAGGCATCAAATAATGACGGATTCTGGACAGAAAAATCCAAGAATATTTTTATTAGTGTAACTCCACCTTGGTGGTTAACTATTGGAGCTAAGTTAAGCTACGTGATTGTCATTTTGGCACTAAGCTTTTATATTTCAAGGTTAATAAGACTTCGGGTTTTAGAAAGAAGAAAATTAGAGCTTGAACGAAATCAACGCGAACAAACTGAAGAACTTCATCTTAAAAAAATGCAGTTTTTCACAAACATTTCACACGAATTTAGAACACCGCTTACGCTAATTTTAAACCCCTTGGAGTCGTTACTTTCTTCACCCGATGAAGTAACATTACCAGATGAAGTACGTGCCAAACACCGTATAATACATCGAAATACCAAAAGAATGAAGCGCCTTATTGATGAGCTAATGGATTTCAGAAAAATGCAGTTTGGAAAAATTCAATTGCACGTTAAAAAAATAGATGTGTCAGGTGTTGTTAAAAACGTTATTTCGTACTATAAGGAGGAAGCCCTATACCGAAATATACATTTGGAGTTAATACACCCACAACATGACGAAATGGGTATTTGGGCAGACGCCTCCATGATAGAAAAAATTATATTTAATCTAATGTCAAATGCTTTTAAAGCAACGAAAGAGGGTGGGGCGATAACGGTTGAAATCCGTAACCATAAAGACAACATCCTGCTGCCATTAATAGACAAAGATTGGCCTCAAGGTGCGCTTGAAGTAATCATCAAAGACAGCGGAATTGGAATCAAAAAAGAAAATATTCAAAAAATCTTTGAACGATTCTATCAGGACAAAGACAATAATGATCAATACTTTGGGGGAACAGGAATTGGGTTGGAAGTGGTGCGAAAATTTATGGAGTATCATAAAGGTAAAATTGAAGTAGAAAGTGAAGAAGATAGAGGCACTACATTCAAACTGTTTTTTGGATTAGAAAACAGCCATTTTAAGGAAAATCAATTTTCAACCTTCACAACGAGTCAAAGCGAAACTAAAAGTCCCAACAAAATTGAGGAAATCAGTGTTGATGAAAACGAAAAAAATGCACATAAATCAACTGGTATTTTAGTTGTTGAAGACAACCTTGAGCTCCGCGAGTACTTAAAATTAGAGTTAAAAGGAATGTACCGAATTTATGAAGCTCATAATGGCGTTCATGGTTTTGAAATGGCAAAAAAACACACCCCTGATCTAATTATAGCAGACGTAATGATGCCAGAAATGGATGGGATTGAAATGTGTGAAAAACTAAAATCAGAAAAAAGCACAAGCAATATCCCGGTCATAATGCTTACCGCCAAGATTGCCGAAAAAGAAAGAATTGAGGGGATTGACGCTGGCGCAGATGTGTATCTCAAAAAACCCTTTAGCGTAAATCTGTTAAAATCTCATATCCGTCAACTCATCAAATCAAAAAAATCCTTCTATAATAGCTATGTAGAAAGTTTTGATATGGATCTGGATTCCATTGGCAATGACAATAAAATTCTGGCCGATGTAATTCGTGTTATTGGCATTAATTTATCTAAAGAAGATTTGTGTGTGCAAGATATTGCGAATGAATTAGGACTTAGTAGAAGTAAATTGTATCGAAAAATTAAAACACTCACTGGCACATCAGCAAACGAAATTATACGCAAAACAAGACTGGAAAAAGCTAAGGAATTACTGGAAAAAACAGATATGACTATTGGAGAAATTTGTTACAAAGTTGGGTTTGCTTCACCATCTTATTTTACCAAAAGGTTTAAAGAACATACAGGGATTATTCCTAAAACTTACAGACTTAACTACAAGAACAACAACGAAATGGCTTCCAATTAATATCTAGAAAAGAAGATGCAGTATTCTAATAAATTTGTTTACTATACTATATGTATTTTAATTAATTGCACAATAGCATTTGCGCAAGAAAGCATTGCCATTACAGGAAAGATACTTGATCAAAATGGTTATGAAATCCCCTATGCGGCAGTTGGTGTACTAAATAAAAACATAGGGTCAACTTCTACAGAAGACGGGGCTTTCTACTTTCGTGTTCCATACAATACTCTTGAGGACACCTTAACGGTTTCATCCCTTGGCTTTTCGACATTTTCGATAAAGGTTAACGACTTTTTAAAACAAGCGAAGAAGGAAATTATACTTGAAGAAAAAACAACTGCTTTATCAGAAGTGGTGGTAAATAGTATTTCCTATTACGTGAAAAATGCATTTAAAGCATTGCGAACCAATACGGTAAGTAAAAATCATCAACTCAATATTTTGTACAGAAGATGGTCGGTTGAGGACAATTTATGTCGGTTTTTTATAGAGCACAGTATCAATGCAATTGACCGTGGACCAAGTTCATACTTGGTAAAATTTTCTGTTGATGACGCGCGCACCTCTGCAGACTACAGGTTTGTAAAAAATGAGCAGAAAATTCATGCACTCAAGTACATGGAATTCAACAACCCACTTCGAAAAGGAATTCCTTTAAAGGATTATAAGTGGACTAAAACTGGAAATTCTAGTTATGATAATGAAGACGTCATTATTGCCAAAGGCGAAATGGGAAATACAGAAAAAATTTGGCTATACATCGGAATGGATTCTTTTAAAATTTACAAACTAGAAATGGAAAAAAAGCCCAAAATTGGAAAAAAATTAACGGCTACGTACATCTACAAAAAAAACAAGAATGACCTTTTGTATTTAAGCTATCATCAGCGAGAATGGGAAGGTGCTGCACCACTTCCAGAAAACATTAAAAAAGTATTAAAGGCAAACAATAAGCCCATTCGCAACTACATCCCAATTGGATATCGCCACGAAGCTTATGTACTAGATCTTGAGGAAAATAAATCCAATTTTAAAGTTTTAGAAGGGTTGGAAAATAAAGACATGACGCAATATAAAACAGACTACAATGCTTCCTTTTGGAATACGTTAAACATTCCTCCTCATACAAGGTTTTACAACAAAAACATAGCCGAATTAGAAAGCATGTATGGGGTGCAAATAGAGAATCAATTTAAGTATTCAAATATGAGATAACCCCATTACTTTGACAACGTAATACGAATGGGTTTATCAGCTTCTTTTTTATGTTCAAAACGAAACGGATAAGAAGTGCCGTCAACTTTTACAACCCCCTCATATGTGCCGTAAAAACCTGAAAATGTCACTCCTTTATCGAAATCAAATGTAGTGTCAACACGTGTTGTCCAAGTGTCTTTAATTAGTTTTTTTAAGGTAAAAAAAGATTTTTTGGGTTGTAACTCCATATCTAAAATACCTGCTGCATGGCCACGCCAAGCATTCCGGTCTGTTAGGTTCCACATTGTTATAGAACTTACATTTGGATGGCTAAATAAAAGCGTATAAAAATCTTTGAGATAGGCAGCTTGATATACTTCTTTTTCTGCTATGCTGGGTAGATTTAATGTTTTTCCTCTTTTTTGAGCCTCTTTTCGCTTTGCTAAAAAAACTTGATGGTCTTTCCAATTATGAAACAACTTAGAGCTGGTCACTGTCACCTCAGTGAACTGTATTTTTTTTCCAAGTGTAGTAAATGTATTTACTAAATTCCAAAGTTCTTTTTCAGAAAAGACACCATCATGCGTTTGCATATGTGCTTGCATCCCTATGGCGTGATACCCTACATTTTCTTCGATAAAAAAACGATTAAGTTTCAAAAATTCTGGATCAGTTGGGTGGTAATGGTTATTGGTGTAAATCTTGTTAGGGTTTAGCTCATTGACAAAATCATATAACGATTTCATGGCAGGATAAATACCTCCCTTATATGTAATCCAACGCGTAACCCCACTGGGTGTAACATGGTTTTTAAATGGGGCAATAGCTTCGTTGTAAACATCCCAGTATTCAATTTCAGGATAGGACAGTATCAAATCTTTGATTCGTTTATGGATGATTTTTTCAAGCTTTGCGGAATCCTTATAATCAATGACCCATTTTGGAAGTGATTCATGCCACAAAAGTGGGTGCCCTTTTATTTTGATGTTATTATCTACAGCCCAATTTACTTTCGCTCTCATTTGCCGTTTATATCCTGTCAAATCTTTTCGTTCATCGCGTCCGGCCCAGTAAAATCCAAGAGTGACGAAATTAAACAACTCTTTAACACATGCTTTGTATATTTCTTGATAATTCGTTGAAAGAGGACTCATTTGCGTTAGCGAAACACCAAAGTTAAAGTCGTGGTTTACAAGCTCAAAGCTAGCAACAGCTTTAGACGGTTTTTGTTGCTTATCGGGGTAAAAAAACTCAAGGGTTGTTAACCCTTTTCTAATGCTGTCAATGCGTTGATTTGCTCCTTCTAACTGCCATGACTTGTGCATTAAATTTTCTTGCGCACACAGTCCTGTCATAGAAAAGTAAAGTGCTAAAAAGAGTAAAATGGAAAAACGTATTGACATTTTTAAAAAATTAGATACCAAAGTATGAATCAATTACAAAGCGATTTAAAAGTTATTTGCCAAAAACTATAACTTATTCTTTTTCAATAATTAAATGTAATTAAAGCACTTAACTTTTATAAACCCTTACGAAATATACAAAAAAACCAAAAGAGGTTTGGGTTAGGTTGCACACCCCTTGCATTTTGTAAGAATTGATTCGTTTTTTGATTGCCTTTTCTTTTAAGATTATAAGTTGTTACTTTTACAACTATGAGATATTCCAGTTTCGTTTATTGTTTAAGGACATTTTTATGTTTTTTTTCAATCTTATCTTTTGCACAGTCACAGCCTAACATCCTCATTATTCACATCGATGATTTAGGATATCATGATCTCAGTATTCATGGGTCAAAAATATATCAAACTCCACATATAGATACACTTGCTACACAGTCGGTTTCATTTACAAAAGCGTATGCAAACTACCCAAGATGCGTGCCTTCAAGATTTTCTATGATGACTGGGAAGTATCCCATTCAAAATGGAAATGTCCCAGATGATGGTTTTAAAATTAAACATGTGGCTTCCAGTAAAAATTTCATCAAATCTTTTAATGAAATTGGCTATCAAACGGCTTATTTTGGGAAATGGCACTTAGGGGATAAACAAAGTTTACGCGACTTTGGGTTTCAATATAGTTTTGCGGCTGGAAAGGCGGGTTCGCCCATTAGTTTTATCTATCCTTTTAATGTTTCTAAAGGAAAAGGAAAGAACAAAAAAAAGCCCATTCCAGATGTTGATGCAGTAAGCACAGAAGGGGATTACCTTACGGACGTGATGACAAATCAAGCTGTAAATTATGTCAAGACGCGTGATTCATCAAAGCCATTTTTACTTATGCTTTCGTATTATGCTGTACATCAACCCATTGAAGCAAAAACTGAAGACATTGAACGAAATCGGTTAGAAATTGAGGCCGCAAATTTTGGTAATCAACCTGAATACATTACAGAAGGTACAGGACGAACAAAAATGCGGCAGGACAATCCCGCCTATGCTGCCATGGTAGAAAATCTGGACAACAATATTGGTAAACTTTTAGGTTCTTTGGAATCTAATGGCATTCTAGAAAACACAGTAATCGTTTTTTCGTCTGACCATGGGGGATTATCTAATGATGGCTATAACAAAAGGAAATTAGCAACCTCAAATTATCCGTTACGCGCTGGAAAAGGATGGTTATATGACGGCGGAATTAAGGTTCCTTTATTTGTGAAGTGGCAAAAGCATTTTAAACCACGTGTTGAGGACACTTCAATCGTAACGCTGATGGATGTTTTCCCTACATTGTTGGATATCACTGCTAAAAGAAATTTGAATGTAGATGGGAAAAGTATGCTACAGGTGCTTTATTCAAAAAAGAAATGGCATAACCGAACAGTATATTGGCATTCTGAAAAGGCTAGGCCTAAAAATACAGGAGACACAAAATCATCCGCCATACGAAAAGGAAAGTATAAGCTCATTCATTGGTTTGAGTCTGACAAAATTGCGTTTTACAATATGAATATAGACCCTTACGAAAGGAATGATTTAGCCAGTAAAAAGCCAAAAAAAAGGGCAGAACTCTTGTCTGATCTTAATGATTGGAAATCAAAAGTAATGAATACTAAAACCAAAAAAAACCCGCAATAAGTTGCGGGTTCGATTGTACTGAAGGCGGGACTTGAACCCGCACGAACATTACTGCTCATTGGATTTTAAGTCCAACGTGTCTACCAATTCCACCACTTCAGCTTGGACTAAAAAAGAGCGAAAGACGGGATTTGAACCCGCGACCCTCACCTTGGCAAGGTGATGCTCTACCCCTGAGCTACTTTCGCAATTGGTAGGCAAATGTAAGAAAATCTCCCTTTTCCTAGAAAACTATTTTTCAAGTTTTCGTTTTAATGCATTGAGCTGCATAAGCGCCTCTACAGGCGTAAGTTCATCGATGTTAAGCGCCAAAATTTGCTTCCGTACATCCTCAAGCAACGGATCGTCCAACTGAAACATGCTCAGCTGCATAGGTTGTTCCCCAGTCTCGGTAGCGTGGCGTGTGGCTTCTAGTTGTTGAAGCATTTGCTTGGAACGTTCCAAAATCCACTTGGGCATTCCCGCCATTTTTGCCACATGAATTCCAAAACTGTGCGCACTTCCGCCCGGAACGAGTTTGCGTAAAAACAAAACATCGTCTGCTGTTTCTTGCACCGATACATTGTAGTTTTTAATTCGGTCAAATTGTGATGACATCTCATTCAATTCGTGATAATGCGTGGCAAACAAGGTTTTTGGTTTTGTGGGATGCTCATGCACATACTCCGCCAATGCCCAAGCGATTGAAATACCATCATAGGTACTTGTGCCACGTCCAATTTCATCCAATAGTATCAAACTACGCGCCGATATATTATTCATAATCGCGGCCGTTTCGTGCATTTCTACCATAAAGGTTGACTCGCCTTTAGAAATATTATCGCTTGCCCCTACTCTAGTAAAAAGCTTATCTACAATGCCCAACCGCACTTCTGCTGCAGGCACATAACTACCCATTTGCGCCAACAAAACAATAAGTGCTGTTTGACGTAATATGGCAGATTTCCCTGACATATTCGGCCCCGTAATCATAATGATTTGTTGTGCATCATTGTCCAAATACACGTCATTTGGAATGTATGGGCTTTCGCGTGGTAATTGTTGCTCAATTACAGGGTGCCTGCCTTGAATGATCTCAAGCGAAGCGTTAGACACAAACTCGGGACGGCAATAATTTTGTTTGGTGGCCAGCAAAGCAAATCCACTAAGCACATCCAATTGTGCTACGCAACGCGCTGTGGTTTGCAACGATTGAATATGAGGAACGAGGTATTGAATCAATTCATTAAACAATTGAAGTTCCAAAACTGAAATGCGTTCCTCAGCACCTAAAATTTTGGTTTCATACGATTTCAGTTCATCTGTAATATAGCGCTCTGCATTAACTAAGGTTTGCTTGCGCACCCATTCCTCTGGGACCTTGTCTTTATGTAAGTTTCGCACTTCTATGTAATAGCCAAACACATTGTTAAAGGCAATTTTTAAGGAGGGTATTCCCGTACGTTCTGTTTCGCGCTCCAACATGGCATCCAAAGTATCGCGCCCTCCTTGTGCAAGTGCACGCAGCTCATCAAGCTCTTTTGAAACACCTGCTGCAATGGTGGTGCCTTTACCCAGTTGTGTTGGTGCTTCTGCATCTAGCCAGCCTGCAATGTGTTCTTGCAATTCCGTGCTGTTTGCTATGCGTGCCAAAAGTGGCGCAACAGCCGAGGCGTCAGTAAGTAATGTGGTGAGTTTGGTTGTTTGCGCAAGGGCAATTTTTAGTGCATTTACTTCTTTGGGATTAATGCGTCCTGTAGCAATTTTAGCTACCAAACGCTCAATATCGTTCATCTGCCTAAGGCATGTACTGACTTGCTCATGTTGTATGGGGTTTTCAGTAAAATAACTGACGCTATCCAGCCGCTGATTAATACGTTCAACATTGGTTTGCGGTGCGGTAATCCACCTTCTGAGCAGTCTTCCGCCCATGGCTGTAGCGGTATGATCTATCACATCCAATAACGTAATCGCCTCTGGAGCATTGGGCGAGATTAGTTCTAAATTTCGAACCGTGAAGCGATCCATCCAAACGTGTTGTTGGGGATTGTGTCGTTTTAATTGTACCAAATGACCCAATTTGGCGTGTTCCGTTTCTGAAAGATAATGCAATACCACTCCTGCAGCAATCATTCCAATATCGGCACCATCAAAGCCAAATCCTTTTAGTGTTTTTACACCAAAATGTTGCATGAGTTTGTCCGAGGCATATTCGGCTTGAAACACCCAATCTTCTAACAAGAAATAGGGAAGATTATCTCCCAAAACTGCTGCAATAGCTTTGCGTTGAGGCTTAGCAATCAACAATTCTTTTACCTCTAATTGTTGCAAAAGAGCCGAAATTTCAGCCGTATTGCCCGCTGCCCATTGAAATTCACCTGTAGAAATATCTAAATATGCAAGGCCAATGGTGTTTTGATGCATATATAACGCACCTAAAAAATTATTGCTTTTTTCGTCTAAAACACCATCAGTCATAGTAACCCCAGGCGTAACCAATTCGGTTACACCTCGCTTTACAATTTTTTTGGTGAGCTTTGGATCTTCCAATTGATCGCAAATTGCAACCCGTTGACCGGCACGTACTAATTTTGGTAAATAGGTGTGTAAAGAATGGTGTGGAAACCCTGCTAGTTCTGTTTCGCTAGCGCTTCCTGCCCCACGTTTGGTAAGTAAAATTCCCAAAATACGTGCTGCTTTCACTGCATCTTGACCAAAGGTTTCGTAAAAATCGCCCACCCGGAATAGCAATATCGCATCAGGGTATTTTACCTTGATTTGATTGTATTGCTTCATCAAGGGTGTTTCTTTGGCTGTTTTCTTTGCGGACAAATCGTGGGTTTAGCTCGTGCTAATTTACCAATTTTAGCCAAACACAATCCGTACATTTGCAACATGCGAAAATGGACCATTGAGGAACTGAATCGATTGGATGTAGCTGCTTTTAAAGCTGCACCAAAAACAAATATTATTTTGGTTTTGGATAATATTCGCAGTAGGAATAATGTCGGTGCCATTTTTCGTACCGCAGACGCATTTCGAATTTCAGAGATTGTACTTTGTGGCATTACACCAATACCTCCACACAAAGACATTCGCAAAACAGCGTTGGGCGCAACAGAGAGTGTGTATTGGCGTTATGAGGATTCTGCTGAAAATACGGTAGCTAAATTGCAACAATCAGGAGCGCATTGCTATGCCGTAGAGCAAGTTCAAGGAGCTGTTTTTTTGGATCAAGTCAAGCCCAAATCAAACCAAACTACTGTATTGGTGTTTGGAAATGAAGTTCAAGGAGTTTCACAAGAAGTAATTGATGTGTGTGATGCCGCAGTAGAAATACCGCAATTGGGCACAAAACATTCATTAAATGTAGCCACTTCTGCTGGAGTCGTGTTGTGGCACTTTTTTATGCATTTGCGTCCAACTGCGCATTAACCCGACGCAATAACTCGTCCAAGTCATCGGGGTGTAATACAAAATCCAAGTCCGAAACATCTACCTCTACTACATTCATTTGTGTTCTCAAAAAGGGTACATGTTGGTCATAGCTTGCGGCTAATTTTTCTAGGTATTCCATTTCGATTTGCTGTTCATAACTACGTCCACGTTTTTTAATGTTTGCCTTAGCGCGAATTGGCGTTTGACGCAAATAAATACATAAACTTGGTTGATTGGCATTGCGTGACATCAACTCGAACAACTGCTTAAAAAGGGGATATTCGTCATTGCTTAACGTATTCTGTGCAAAAACCAATGACTTGCTCATGTGGTAATCTGAGACCACACCCGATTGAAACAAGTCTAATTGTTCGGCTTCTTCATTAATCTGTTTAAACCTGTCAGCCAAAAACGATAATTCCAACGGAAAAGCGAAACGTTTTGGCTTTCTGTAAAATTTTGGTAAAAATGGATTATCGGCAAAACGTTCTTGAAGGGTTTTATAGCCTAATTTTGCTGCTAAAGTTTTGGCAAGCGTCGTTTTTCCGCTTCCAATAATCCCTTCAATACAAATAAAATCGTGCTGTTTTATGTTCGCATATAACGGATGTAAAAGCGCATGTTCTGTAGTACTGAGTACTGAGTTATCTTTACATTCGGCCAATAATAATGTGGTTACTTTTTTTAAAATGGGATGCTCTTTGTTTGGCGCAATTTCGTTAAGGGGCTGCAATACAAACCGCCGCTTCTGCATAGATGGATGAGGAAGGGTGAGTGTTTCGTCGGTAACAACCAAATCATCATAAAAAAGCAAATCCAAATCCAGCGTTCTATTTTGATAGCCCACAGCTTTGCTTCGTGTTCGACCGTGATGTATTTCGATAGCCAAAAGTTCTTGCATGAGTTTTGGGGCACCCAATGTTGTTTCCATGGAAAAACACGCATTCAAAAATGGGTTTCCGTCAAAGCCCACAGCAGGTGTTTCAACAACAGCAGAAATGACACAAACAGTGCCAATGCGTTCAGAACAGGCGTCAATACCTTTTTGCAAATACGCAAGTCGGTTTCCCAAATTACTACCTATTGAAATATACGCTAGTGCCATAACGCAAAAATGGGAAAAAGAATTGGGAAACCTGTATATTTGAATCTTACTCTAAAAGTTATGCAGTTTTTTAAAAATCTAATCAGTTCAGCCTTAGGCACATTTATAGCGCTTGGGCTATTTTTTGTTTTTCTATTTGTTTTTATTGCAGGTTCAGTTGCCGTTCTTGAGGAAGATAGTAAAGCTATCGAAATTGAAGACAACACGGTGTTGGTTATGGATATGAAAGTCCCTATTCAAGACCGCGAACCACAATCGTTTTCTTTTACAGAAGCCTTAGAATTAGATGCTGAAGCCCACGGACTTAATTCCATACTGCCGGCAATTGCACAGGCAGCGGAAGATGAACGCATTTCGGGAATTAGCATTCAAAACATAAGCGCCTTAGGGGGAATTGCAAATATTTCTGCCGTTCGTGATGCGTTAGTAAAATTTAAAGAAAGTGGAAAGTTTATTTATGCCTACGGGGATTATTACGGGCAGTCGGATTATTTTATGGCCTCAATAGCCGATTCTATTTTTGTTCATCCAGAAGGAGCCGTTGATTTTCGCGGGCTTAGCGCTGAAGTACTTTATTATAAATCTGCGCAAGAAAAATCGGGAATCAACATGGAAGTTATTCGAAATGGAAAGTACAAAAGTGCTGTTGAGCCTTTTTTGGATGACAACATGAGCGCTGAAAACAGAGAACAAATTCAATCTTTTTTAGATCATATTTGGGATGAAATACTCACGGATGTCTCCAAAAGTCGTGGTATGACAACAAAAGAACTCAATCAACTTGCTGACAATGTTGCTGGCCTTACAGCCGAACGCGCTGTAAGTGCGGCTTTAGCAGATGGAGCTGTAACACGTCGTGCCTACAAAGAAAAAATTTCAGAACGCCTAGATGAAGATGATACAGCATATGTCAATTTCATAGATTATATGAGCGTTTCTAAAAGCAAAAAAGGCAAAGGCCCTAACCGGATTGCAGTGGTGTATGCACAGGGTGAAATTATTTACGGTGAAGGGGGAACAGAAATCATTGGACAAGAAAAAATCATCAAAACCTTAAAGAAAATTGGGAAGAAAAAGAACATCAAAGCGGTGGTGTTGCGTGTAAACTCACCAGGCGGAAGTGCGCTTGCCTCTGAACTTATTTGGGAAGAAATTGAGCACCTAAAAAAGACAAAAAAAGTAGTAGTTTCGATGGGAAATGTAGCTGCCTCGGGCGGATATTACATTGCCGCAAACGCAGACGAAATTGTAGCTGAGCCCACCACCATTACAGGCTCTATTGGTGTTTGGGGTGTTTTACCCAACGTAAACCGTCTGGCAAATCGATGGGGTATCAATGCCGAGCAAGTTGCAACAAATAAGCGCTCCATACTTTACACTCCTTTTGAGCCGTTAAGCAATGCTACGCGACAAGAAATTAAAGTGGGTATCAATCAAGTGTATCAAACATTCTTAAACCGTGTTGCCCAGGGCAGAAACATGAGTAAAGAAGCGGTTCACGAAATTGCACAAGGACGTGTTTGGTCTGGTGTTGAGGCAAAAGAAATTGGGCTTGTTGACCACTTGGGCGGCATGGAAACTGCTTTAGACCGTGCGGCTGCACTAGCTGAAATTGAGGAGTATAAAATCACGACCTATCCAAAATATGATGATGATTTGGAAAGCATGTTAGGAGAATTATTTAGTGGGCCTTTTGGCAGCATGAAGCAGCAGCTTCCACCTGAGCTTGGCCTTTGGCTTAGAAATGCTAACGCTTTAAAACACCCTGCAAATCAAATTCAAACACGATTGCCGTTTACACTCAACATTAAATGATACAGGCAACTCCAGCAGTACGTAAATTATACTTGTATTTAGCAGCGTTGTTCATCACTTCGTTGGTGGTTTCTAACCTAATTTTTCAAAAGTTTTTTTATTGGTATCCTTTTGATTGGGAAGTATTTGGCTTTAGCCTTTTTGAATTATCAGTTGGGATTTTACCCTATCCCATTACGTTTCTTATCACAGATATCATTTCTGAAATTTTTGGTAAAAAGAGTGCGAATCAAGTTGTGATTGCTGGAAT
>CATAMV010000016.1 GCA_949487855.1 Bacteroidota bacterium | reverse complement strand
ATAGCATTCAAATCCACAATTCGGTTTCCATCCACCAAAATAAGTGGTGCGTTATTTCCGTTGGTGGTTATCCCTCTAATTCTAATGTTAAATCCACTACCGGGTGAACCAGATTGTGAGGTAATATTTACTCCAGGTACTTGTCCTTGTAAGGCTTGTTCGGCCCGAATTGGGTTAAGTTTCTGGATGGTTTTGGCGTCTATAACGCTAACTGCTCCCGTCAATTCCTTTTTTCGCTGAGAACCGTAGCCAATAACTACAATTTCCTCTAACGCATCGGCTGAAGCGGATAACGAAACAGATATGTTCGTGTTGTTGCCAACGGCAACTTCTTGGGTTTCAAATCCAATATATGAAATGACAAGAGTTGCATTGCTAGAAACTCCTGCCAATTGGAACATCCCGTCAAAGTCTGTGGTTGTTCCAATATCAGTGCCCTTTACCAAAACAGTAGCTCCAGGAAGTGGCGCACCGCTTTCAGCTTCTGTAACCGTACCGCTTACTTGCTGGGCAAATGCAACGGTAGAAGTCAGTATAGCAACTAATATGTTAAGAAATAGTTTATTCATGTTTAAATTGATTTGCTCAAAATTACATGAATAGATTGTTAAATTGCAAAAAAGCGCCTATACAATATATATACAACGCAAAAAAAGTGGTATAAAATTATCAGTTCTACAATGAAAGAATATACTCTGTAAGATTTTGGTCGTGTTGAAGGGCCATTTTCTTACGTAATCGATAGCGTTTTATATCTACACTTTTTACAGATATGTTAAGTAAAGGGGCTATTTCTTTAGAAGATAAATTTAATCTGAGGTATGCGCAAAGCTTTAAATCGTGGTTGGTGAGCGCAGGATGCAATTCTTTTAATCGTTTTAGAAAATCTTTATCGGCATTGTCAAAGGCTTGTTCAAAAAACTCCCAATCGTCGTCATTTTTCAACGATCGCTTAATTGTTCGCAATACACGCGAAACATTAGGGTTTGCAGCAGCTGGTTCTAAGTCGTTTAACAATGCATTCATAAACTGATTTTTCTTAATCATCGCCATAGTAGAAATAGCCAACTCCTTATTTTTTTGTTCAATGTTATCCTCAAGCTGCTCGTTTTTAATACGCATGATTTCCTCATTTTGCTTAAGGGCCATAAGATTTAGCTTGCGTTGGTTTTCTTCAATAAGCTTTTCTTGTTCACTTCTATAGTACTTGGAATAACGTAGGTTTATTAGCCTAAAAAAACCAACCATTAACAATGTATATATAACTAATGCAGTATTGGAAAAATACCAAGGACGGAAAATTTTAAATGTGGTTTTGTGCGTTTGAGTGCTCATTACATCTCCCACCACAGCCCGCGCATTCAGCGTATAAGTTCCAAACCTAAGATTCCCGAATGTTGCGGTGGCATCCGATGTCCATTCCGACCAGTTATCAGAGTAACCATCTAATTTATACTGAAAAAGCGGTTTGTCGGCAATGTTATTATTTGCGATAAAATAGCGCGCAGATATAGAATTAAAATCTGCTGAGAGTTTCACTTTAGCATCAAATTTTAATTGCTGTCTTGCATTGGATTTGTTAGAGGCTTCAAGTTTGCTAAGCATTATGCTGGGTGCATAAGATTGAATTCTTGACGTATCGAAAACAAAAAATCCGTTTGACGTTCCAATAAGGTATTCGTTTTGGGATAGATGACTGATATTTTCAAAGCCTGTATTGGTTTTTCGTATCGCGTAAGAAAGCGGGTATTTATTAATAATAAACTCACTTGATAATGCACCTTTTTCTGCGCGTATTAAATTGTTTTGCTCAAAAAACCAAAGGTATTTTTCTCTGTCAATTACCATTTTGGCAGAGGTGAAATTGCTTTGTTGAAACAATGCGGAAATGTTGTCGTTCTTAGCAAATCTATTTTGATTTTTATCATATTGATAAAATCCTTGATTGGAGAAATAATATATATCGCCTTGAAAGGAAGTCATACTGCTATACAGGCTGGTAGGCACATTTGGAATTTGAGCAACGGAAAGGGCTTTTTCCTTGTTATCACTTAAGATTAATTTAAAGACCCCCTTATATTCATGACTAACTAAAATTTCATTTGCATTTAGAACCTCAAAATAACGTGAAGACATGGAAAAATCTTGAATTCGATCTAAATGACGTAACGAGTTTACCCCTTTTTCAAAGAGGTGAAGGCCGTTATATGTTCCTGCGATAATTTGGCTGTCGTTAAGTTCTCGGAAAAGCCATACACCAACACCAGTATAGAGAGGGTTTGCCGTTGTACCCTTAATTTCAAATGCGCCTTTATCGTGTCCACAAACTAAAGTATTATTTATTTTTTGCAAAGACCATACCTGCCCGTCTAGACCTACCATAGGCTTTAGGGGAACATTCAGGTTTTTTGGCTTGTAATACAGCCCCTGATTCGTGCCCACATAAAGCATGTTATTAAAAATTTTAGTGGTGTAAACAGTGCCTATTAAATCTTTCTCAGAACTATAAAAATTAATAGGTGAAGATAAAGGCACATAAGAAAGTCCGTTATCAAGCCCTAGCCATAACCCATTTTGATTGTCAACATAAACAGCAAGTACTGTGTTGTTAGGTAATCCATCCTCTGTACTGATGTGTTGCAGCAACTCACCTGTAGGAGAAAGAATATAGACGCCGTTGCTAATTGAGCCTAATACCAATTGCCCATTTTTTGTTTTAACGTAACTATACAATACATCCGCTGCAAGTGTTTTGCTTAGAGAGGGGTTAAAAGGTTTAACACCATTTTGTTTTAATAGCAATCCCTTTTCCCTTGTAACAATTAAGGTGCCAATTGGCGAATTACTTAGGCCAATAACCTGGTTGTTACTTAACTCATCTGCAGATAAAAAAAGAATTCCATTTTCATTAACAATGTTATAAATCGAAAGATTATTGTCCTGATAATAAATGTTATCCCCCTCAACAAAAACCTTTAAAATTCCGGATACAGGATTAAAAGTCGAGATACCCTGTGTAACTTGATCGTATATAATTAATCGGTCTAACGTCTGAAAAACAATAAATTGTTTGTGCGGTATTATGTTCCAAACTTGTTCGTCCTCAATCATACTAAAATTAAGGTTTTTAGCTATAGACCTGTAAGTAAGGGTGCCATTTTTCTGACGGAGCCAATACCCGAAATCCATGTACGAACCCGTATATACAGCCGTTGAATTTACAAAGACTGATCGCATGATAGAATTATTTGGTGTAGGGTGCAAACTCCAGTCCGAACCATTAAATTCTAATAGTCCAAAATTGTTGGCTACGTAAACTCTATGCTGTGCATCTTGAGAAATTTTCCAGTTTTGACTTCCTGCGTTGTAAAGCTCAGGTGGAAAAATTTGTATAGGCGGATGATATTGTGAGTACACAGTATTTACCCATAAAACATATATAATCAGTATTTTAAGATTATTTAAAAACAAAATGCTTAGATTTATGTAGATACAAACCTAAGCATTTTGGGCAAAACTGTAATTGCAAATCTTTACCAGAAGAATGCATACAGGAATGCCGTTATGATTACCACTATCATTGCGCCGATGTTAAAACTTGTGGAAGTAGCAAAAAGGTTAGATTTTAATGTAATTCCTTTAGGATCATCACCCTTGCCTTCCGCAGCACTAATACCTACAATAACACCAATAGATAATAACGTGGTTAAAAGCATTTGCTGCATGAAGGGAATGTCAATAAAAACAGACGCATCAGACCATCCATTGGGAGCAATTTTAAAGTACATCGCGATTGGAATAGATAAGATAACTCCCCAAATTGCTGCATTATTTGTAGCCTTTTTATAAAACAATCCCATTAAAAAGGCAGCTAAAATACCAGGGCTTACCACTCCTGTATATTCTTGAATGAATTGGAAAACTTGTCCAAGACTTCCAAGTTGGGGTGCTAACACCATGGCAATTATTAAAGCGACAAGCCCCGTCAATCGGCCAACTCGAACCATTTGTTTGTTTGTAGCCTTTGGGCGAAATAATGACTTGTAGATATCCATCGTAAAAATGGTTGATGTGGAGTTTATCATTGATGCTAACGAAGATACTATGGCTGCTGCCAAGGCCGCAAGGATAAGTCCTTTAAGTCCTGCTGGGATAAAATTCTTGATAAGCCAAGGTGCGGCATTATCGTTTGTAACGTTCCCTACACTTCCAATAAATCCTTCAGAGGCTAATAACTCTCTATTAAGTTCTCCTGTTGGATCTAAATTCATTACATATGCAATAATCCCAGGAACAACTACAATTACTGGGATTAACAACTTCAAAAATGCTGCAAATACAATCCCTTTTTGACCTTCTTTTAAGCTTTTAGCTGCAAGTGTACGCTGAATGATATATTGGTTGAACCCCCAATAATAAAGGTTTGCAACCCACAAACCACCAATCAATACACTTAATCCCGGTAAGTCAAAGTAGGCATCTTTACCATTTGGCGTAATAATTTCTCCTTTGGAAAGAATCATTGAAAATCGTTCTGGAACGGCATTATACACGTAGCGTAATCCGTCCACGGCACTCCCAGAATCCGTTACATTGGTCAGTGCAAAATAAGTCATAAGCAAGCCCCCAAAAATTAGCAGCACGACCTGTACCACGTCAGTCCATGCCACTGCTGCCAAACCGCCCCAAAGCGAATAGGCTGCCGCAAAAAGTCCCAGCCCAATAATACTATTTAGTAAAATACTACCATCTCCAGTACCCACAATAGTATCAAGCGCTTTTCCTCCCAAATAAAGTACAGTTGTAAGGTTTACAAAAACAAACAAGGCGATCCAAAAAATGGCTAGAATTGTTTTAAGATTGCTACTGAATCGTTTTTCAATAAATTCTGGAATTGTATAAAGTCCTTTTTCAATGAAAATGGGCAAGAAATATTTTCCAACAACAAGTAAGGTTATGGCCGCCATCCATTCATAAGATGCAATGGCAAGTCCAAGTGCAAACCCTGAACCAGACATTCCAATGAATTGTTCTGCTGATATGTTTGCTGCTATAAGAGATGCTCCAATAGCCCACCAGGGTAAAGATTTACTTGCCAAAAAATAATCTTCTGCGCTTTTTTCAGTACCCTTTTTTTGACGTGACACAAAAAGTCCGATTCCTAAAATAAGGAGTGCGTAAGCTGTGAAAATAGTGATATCTAAAGATGAAATATCCATTCTTATGGGGTTTTTTGATTAAACGATATAAATGTACAGTAAATCTTAATATGTGAAGTGAATTAATTTTATTGAAATTTATTCATATATTAACAAAAAAATGAAAAACAGAAGAGATTTTCTTAAAGATGTCTGCCCAACGGTGGCATTTGCGTTTTTTGGCATCAGCTTTCTTGAAGCTTGTAGTAGTGAATCTGATGATGATGTTGGGACTACAAACCCTGGTGGAGGTGGCTCTGGAGGTGGAGAAGCTTCAGGCTTTTCAGTAAGTGGAAACGTTTATACAATTAATTTAACCCACAGCAACTTTGCAGGTAAATTAAATTCCGTTGGAGACTGGATGAATGGAAATAGCATTGGGATTCCTGCATTGTTTTTACGTATTTCTTCATCTGAAATTAATGGTTATACCAATGTATGTCCTCACAATAAATTGAGAAACTCTTGGTCTGACTACGATCTTACAACTGGAAAGTTCATTTGTAGTGCTCATGGAAATTCATACCCAAGTGATTGCACAACTGCAGGTAATGGCGGGGTTTTAAAATGTTTCGACACAATTCTAAATAATAATACACTGATACTTACCATCAGTTAGCCACTATTTTAAATCATTTGTTATAATAAAATGTACATATCTACTGAACTTACGATGTTTTCTTTCTTTATTTTGTAAAATTATAAATTATATATGCCTTCTTTAGAAGAATATACTGGTCCATTGGATAAGCGTTTAAGAAAACATCTTCTTAGACGAGCTTGTTTTCAATACTCAAAAGAGCAACTTGATGCATTTGAGGGTAAAACTGCTGCTGAAATTTTTAGCACCCTAAATGTATCCAAAACCTATACTTGGATGTGGCCGTATGACCCCATTACTTCTAACAATCAATACGGCTCAAATAGGCTTGATGCGTCTTGGCTAGAAGACCCCGATTGGACTTACGTTAAGTATGCAAACCGTCAAACGCCTAAGCGAAGTTTAGTTAGTGCTTGGTGGTGGTATAACGCATTAAAGCAAAATACTGTTACCGATAAATTAACTTGGTTCTTGTTTACAACGTTCACCGTATCTAAAGACGATGGTGCAGGAAGAGCTGGAAATTATTTTGATTATTTAAACTTACTGCAGTTTTACGCAGATAAAAGCGTTAAGACGTTAGCTCGAAAAATTTCCTTTGATAATTCGATGCTTTTTTATTTAGACAACACAGACAATGAAAAGCAAAGTCCAAATGAAAACTACGCCAGAGAATT
>CATAMV010000015.1 GCA_949487855.1 Bacteroidota bacterium | reverse complement strand
CTTTTGATTGATTCGGTGTTTATCTTCTTTTATGATTCGAGCAGGGCCTCTGCTTCTTCTTCTTCTTATCGCTATAACAAACGAATTTAGTTGGTTGTAAATATTTCAATTTCTTCTGCAGCTCGATTTTTAATCAATGTTGCAAAAGTATCTAGCGGCATAGCCCCTAGGTCGTTTCCCCCGTGTTGTCGAACTGAGACAGTTTGTTGCACAGCTTCTTGTTCGCCTATGATGACCATATAGGGCACCTTACTCATTTCAGCTTCGCGGATTTTTTTACCAATAGTCTCACTTCTATCATCCACGAGGGCGCGAATTTCGTTATTTTCTAAGAATTTTGAAACTTTTTTAGCGTATTTTTCATGCTTTTCACTCACACACAGCAATTGTACCTGTGTGGGTGTCAGCCATAATGGGAAATTTCCTCCTGTATGTTCAATTAAAATGGCTACAAACCGTTCCATACTGCCAAAAGGCGCACGGTGAATCATCACGGGACGGTGCATTTCGTTATCACTTCCTTTGTAATTAAGGTCAAAACGCTCAGGCAAGTTGTAATCTACTTGAATGGTTCCTAACTGCCAACTTCTGCCAAGGGCATCTTTAACCATGAAGTCAAGTTTAGGGCCATAAAATGCGGCTTCGCCAGTTTCAACAACATAGTCAAGGCCCTTTTGTTCAGCAGCGTCAATAATCGCTTGCTCAGCTTTTTCCCAAAGGGCAGTGTCTCCAATATATTTTTCAGGTTTTTCGGGATCACGCACCGAAACTTGCGTCTTAAAATCTTTAAATCCTAATGCATTAAATACATAAAGTACCAAGTCGATAACCCCTATAAATTCATCATTGAGTTGTTCGGGAGTACAAAAAATATGTGCGTCATCTTGTGTAAATCCACGCACACGCGTTAGTCCATGCAACTCACCACTTTGTTCATAACGATATACGGTGCCAAATTCGGCATAGCGAATGGGTAAATCACGATAACTCCAAGGGGATGCATTGAAGATTTCGCAGTGGTGCGGACAGTTCATGGGTTTAAGCAAGAATTCTTCTCCTTCAGCAGGTGTGTTTATGGGTTGAAAACTATCTGCTCCGTATTTTTCGTAATGTCCAGAGGTGACATAAAGTTCTTTTTGCCCAATATGAGGGGTAACAACCTGATCGTATCCCGCTTTGGTTTGCGCTTTGCGCAAAAACTGCTCGAGTCGCTCGCGCAGTGCTGCCCCTTTGGGCAGCCAAAGCGGTAAGCCCTGACCTACTTTTTGTGAAAATGTAAAAAGTTCTAGCTCGGCACCTAATTTTCTATGGTCTCTTTTTTTAGCTTCTTCAATGAGCTCTAAGTGCTCGGTGAGTAGTTTTTGTTTTGGAAACGTGACCCCATAAATTCTGGTAAGCTGCTTGTTGTTTTCATCGCCACGCCAATATGCACCTGCGATATTGGTCAGCTTCACAGCTTTTACGATTCCTGTGTTTGGAATATGTCCTCCGCGGCACAAATCAGTAAAATCGTCATGATCGCAAAAAGTAATGGTGCCATCCTCAAGGTTTTCAATGAGTTCTGTTTTATACTCATTGCCTGCATTTTCGTAGAAGGTTAGCGCATCTGCTTTTGAAGCTTCGCGCATGCTAAATTCATGTTTACCACGAGCGAGTTCCAACATACGTTTTTCAATGACAGCCAAATCTTTTTCAGTAATGGTGTGTTCTCCAGTATCTACGTCATAATAAAATCCACTTTCAATGGCTGGGCCAATAGTGAGTTTTATATCTGGGTAAAGTTGCTCTAGGGCCTGAGCCAAAAGGTGTGCACTGGAATGCCAAAAGGCTTGCTTTCCTGCTGCGTCGTTGAAGGTGTAGAGTACAAGCTCACCGTTTTCATTTAGCGGCGTTTTGGTTTCAACAACAGTTCCGTTGTAAGATGCTGAAACTATAGCGCGTGCTAATCCTTCGCTAATTTCTCTAGCTACATCAAAAGGGGTGCTGCCGGTGGGCATTTGCTTTACAGCACCGTCTGGCAAACGAATGTCAATTACTGAACTCATATAGTTGGCAAAGATAAGCGGAATGTGGAAGTGTTCAAGAACTTTTTAAAGGATAATCATTATTTGAGATTATTCCTCATTGAACAAGCCTTTTACCATGAGCTTAATACCCCAAAAACCCAGCGCAATGGCTGCTGCGCACATCAGAATGGCAACACCCAAAACAGGGATATACAGCGCATGATCTTGATTTTTAAATGCAGAAGTCATTACGGTTGGTCCAATAAACGCCAGAACAATGGCGTAAGCCATAGCACGTAGTCCTCGAAATAGATTTCGTTTATTCATTAGTTTTTATAGCTGTAAATATAAAGGTATCTCGTTCAACCACCCTAAAATAGCCCAGCGGAAATGCGTCTGGGTTTGAGGTGTTTTGAACATTTCCGCGCAAAGTAGATTTAGCCGTGGCAAAAGGTCCACCACCATCTTGTCCTGCATGGGAAATAAGTACCTGCATATAGGTGTAAAAATCTTTGTTTACACCCATTAAGTGAACTTCTGTAGGTGTGTTTTTAGGAAAAAACTCATCGTAATAGAACGAAAACGTAAGCTGATTTCCGTTGTAAAAGACATCTCTTGTTACAAACAAATTATTGTGACCAAAGTCCATGACGTAATAATTCCCTAATTCGGGTCGGTCTGTAAACTGAACGACGGCCTCCACTTCATCGTCTGAAAATATGGTGTTTTCTCCTTGCGTAATGCCGTCAATTGTGGTAGACAGCACAAGTTTTTCCGTTGCGGTATAAATAATACCATCAATGATTACTTTGAGTATGAACACTTCATTTTCATTCACCTGTATATTTTCAGCAGTATAGCGTCCTGTATCGCCCTCAACCGCTTGAACGCTAGTATCTCCATAATGCAGCGAAACATCTGCACCTGTAATGTGTGGAATTGTGTTTGAATAAAATGCTGCAGTTTCAGTCAATACAACTTCGAGTGTGCCTGTATTGCCTGCTACAGGTCTCCAAAGCATGGCGTCAATTACTACGTTTTGAGTCGTTTTTGGAAGTTCAACATCTATAGGATCTTCACAACTCCAAAACATGCATAGTCCTAAAACAAAAATTAGTTTTTTCATTAGAATTTAATATTATAGGTTACAGATGGAACAATACCAAATATGGAAAGCCTAAAAGCTTGATTGTTTCCTGTTTCACGATCTTCTTTAAAAGTTATGGTAGCTGCATTTCTACGATTGTATATATTGTAAATACCAAACACCCAGCTCCCTTGTAATTTTCTTTGGCTGTTCTTTTTTGGCGTTAAAGTGGCAGCAATATCCAAACGATGATAAAAAGGTAGCCGTTGCGCATTCCGTTTTCCGTAGTTCGGCACACGGGTTCCCATAAATTCATACTGCCCAATAGGGTAGGTTACAGGTTGCCCCGTTTGTGCTACAAAATTAGCGTTCCATTGCCACTGTTTTGAAGGAGTATAAGTCACACTCATACTGAAATCATGAGTTTTGTCATATGGGGCATTATACCAATCTCCATTATTGATACCAGGGTCGTTTTGACCAAAACCTTTTGTTAGTTGTTCTGCTTTTGATAAGGTGTAAGCCACAAGACCAGTAAGCTGGCCTTGCGTTTTTTTGAAAAGTAATTCTAGTCCGTAGGCACGTCCTTTTCCTGCTAATAGAATCCGTTCTAAAGCTTCATTTGCTACTAGTTCTGCACCGTCAATGTAGTCGTAGCGGTTTTGACTGATTTTATAAAAACTCTCTACTTCAAACGAATTGCCATTGTCACGCTCGGTGGCATACCCAATTGCCCATTGGTCTCCACGTTGTGGTTTCAGGTATTTACCACTGGTGGTCCATACGTCTAGAGGAGTAGGTGAGGAGGTGTTCGAAATTAAATGTAAATACTGATGTACACGTTGATAACTTGCTTTCCAAGCACTTTTTTTGGTGCGATAGGCAAGGGTAAACCTGGGTTCTATGTTTGTAAACGACTCGGTGCTTTCTTCATTGGAATAGGTGCCAATTGGGGTCGCTTCTTGATAAACCCCAAGCGAGTTATTGTATGTGATGGGTTGATTGTTTGCATAACGCTCAAGTCCGGATTGGGCTAAACGGTTAAATTGATTTAAACGAAAGCCATAGCGCAGGGCAAGCGCTGGCGACAACTCATGCTCTGCGCCTACATAAACAGCCGCTTCCGCGGCAAATTTTTGTTGAAGTTGTTTGTCGTTAAAGCCCGAACTTTCGGTCAGTGGTCTAATAAAACCCGGATTGAAATTGTAGTATGTTGTTTGGATACCTGTTTCTAAGGATAGCTTTTCCGACACATTGTAATTTAAATCGTATTTTAGGTTAAGATTTTGAATACCAGAGTCCCAATCAAATCCAACAAAATCCAATGCCAAGCCGTAGTAGTAATCGCTGTAAATAAGTGATAAATTTCCAAACACTCGATTTGAAAACAGCGTATTCCAACGCAAATTTACCACCGTATTGCCATAGGTATTTTCAAAAGTATTATCAAAGGCCACCACGTCTCTACCAAAATATCCCGACAGCAACAATCGGTTTTTTTCATTTATAGGAAGTGTGATTTTAGTATTAACGTCGTAGAAATACGCAATATTTGATATGTCAAATGCATTTAAAAACAGGTGGGCATATGTACCCCGGCCTGCTATCAAGAACGAACCTTTTCCAAGTGGCCCTTCTAGAAGTCCACGACTTGAAACCACACCCACGCCGCCGTTAAAACGAACACGGTCTTTAGCCCCTTCTTTTTGGTCTATACGCAATACAGAAGCAGTTCTTCCACCATAAGAGGCAGGTATGCCGCCTTTGTAAAGCTGTACATCTTTTATGGCATCGGTGTTAAAAACGGAGAAAAACCCAAACAGGTGCGAGGAGTTAAAAACGGTTGCTTCGTCTAAAAGAATTAGGTTTTGGTCTGCGCCGCCACCCCGGACGTTAAAGCCCGATGCCCCTTCGCCAGCGCTCGTAACGCCAGGTAAAAGTTGAATCACTTTAAGGATATCGGATTCGCCCAAAACAACGGGGGTTTGTTTGATGCTGTTGGACGAAAGTCGATTGACACTCATTTCTGGTGCGCGCAGCCGAATGCGCTCCACGTCTTCTGTAACCACTATTTCATCGAGTTCCTCTGATTGCGGTTCTAACGAAACATTTAGCACTTGGTCACGGTCCAAAGCAACTTCAAGAACGGTGGTTTTAAATCCTAAATTTTGAAATACGATACGATAATCCCCTTTTGGAAGTGTAAATGAATATACCCCATAATTATTAGTAACGGTTCCTGACGTAGTGGATTGCGCATAGACAGTAACACCCAGTAAGGTTTCTCGCGTATCGGCTGCTGTAATGGAGCCGCTTAGAGTATAAGATTGTGCGTAGGAAGTTATTCCTACACTTATTAAAATAAATAATAGATAGCGTAGCAAAGCAATTTTTTGCTAAGATACGCATCAAGATTTATGCAGATAAAGACTTGTCTAAATTTTCTTTAATGGCAGCAAGAAATTCTTGTGTGGTCAGGTAGTTCTCACGAGTCATTTCTTCTTTGTGAATAAGCATTGCCAAGTCTTTGGTCATTTGACCACCTTCAACTGTTTGGATACACACTTCTTCCAAAGTAGTACAAAAATCCGCCAAATTACGGTTGCTGTCTAGTTTAGCACGGTGTGCTAATCCACGTGTCCATGCAAAAATGGATGCAATGGGATTGGTTGAAGTTTCTTTTCCTTGTTGGTGCTGGCGGTAATGACGTGTTACGGTACCGTGCGCAGCTTCAGCCTCTAAGGTTTTTCCGTCTGGCGTAACCAATGTAGAGGTCATTAACCCTAAAGAGCCAAACCCTTGTGCAACAGTATCGGACTGTACATCGCCGTCGTAGTTTTTACAAGCCCATACAAATCCGCCGCTCCATTTCATGGCAGCAGCAACCATATCGTCAATCAGGCGGTGTTCATAGGTAATGCCCAATGCTTCGAATTGATCAATAAATTCATTTTCGAATACTTCTTGGAAAATATCTTTAAAGCGTCCATCATATGCTTTCATGATGGTGTTTTTTGTAGAAAGGTACAGCGGCCATCTTTTGCTGATGGCTCTGTTCATACACGAACGTGCAAAACCATATATAGATGAGTCAATGTTGTACATGCTCATGGCTACACCGCCTTCTTGGAAATTATATACTTCCCAAGTTTTGGCTTCACTGCCGTCTTCGGGAGTAAACGTCATGGTTAGTTTCCCTTTTCCTTTGATAACGGCATCCGTAGCGCGGTACTGATCACCAAATGCATGACGTCCAATACATATTGGCTGCGTCCAGCCCTGTACGTAACGCGGTACGTTACTCATGATAATAGGCTCACGAAAAACGGTTCCACCCACAATATTCCGGATGGTGCCATTTGGTGAGCGCCACATTTCCTTTAACTTAAATTCTTCTACACGGTTTTCATCCGGTGTGATGGTAGCACATTTAATTCCAACGTTGTGTTTTTTGATTGCTTCCGCAGCGTCAATGGTAATTTGATCGTTAGTTTCATCGCGTGAAGTTACGCTGAGATCGTAGTAAAGAAGCTCTACGTCTATGTATGGAAGTATAAGTTGTTGTTTAATGAAATCCCAAATGATACGCGTCATTTCATCACCGTCCATTTCTACTACTGGGTTTGCTACGTGGATTTTAGCCATGGTTTTTGATTAAATTGGGTGCAAATATACGTCCGTATTAGCTATAAAAAAACAGCAGCTCATTATTTTGAGCTGCTGTATTATGAATGTAACAAAAAATTTATTTAAATAGGTTTCTAAGGTCTATCTAATTTGGCGTTCCTTGATACGTGCTTTTTTACCTGTTAGATTACGGAAATAGTAAATTCTAGAACGTCTTACTTTTCCACGACTGTTCACTTCAATTTTTTGAATTCCTGGAAGATTCATAGGAAATATACGCTCAACACCCACAGTACCCGACATTTTGCGAATCGTAAAGGTTTTGGTTGCGCCACTTCCTTTAATTTGAATAACTACTCCTTTAAAAAACTGGGTTCTCACTTTTTCGCCTTCGCGAATTTCGTAGTAAACAGTGATGGTGTCTCCAGCTTGAAAGCTTGGAAGTTCTTTTTTTGGAACAAACTCGTCCTGTACATATTGTAGTAAGGCCTCCATTGTAAATGATTTTAATTAACGCAAAGAAACATACACGTACTTCGCCAGCGGTTTCTTAACGGGGGCAAATATACATTTTTGTATGAAGTTCTACAATTAGACCATAGTTTTTTCAAAATAAATTTAGGATTAAACAGAATGTAGTATTTTTCTTACACGTTTTTTTTATGCTTTTAACGTAGTTTCCATAATTCTTTCGCTAAAAATCTGGTTGTAATTAATTCAGTTATTGATTCAGCTCTTTTGCACTTTGATGCACTTTATCACCCAAAGATTCTTTATAGGCAATCATGGCTTCTCTCAAAGCAGGGTTTTTTACTCCTAGAATTTGACAAGCAAGCAATGCCGCATTTTTGGCGCCGTTTAGCGCAACTGTAGCCACAGGTACACCACCAGGCATTTGTAAAATAGAAAGCACAGAGTCCCAGCCGTCAATGGAATTAGACGATTTTACAGGTACACCAATCACAGGTAGGGGACTTGCAGCTGCTACCATTCCGGGCAAGTGCGCTGCGCCGCCCGCGCCTGCAATGATTACATCAATGTCCTTATTATGTGCCGTAGTGGCAAATTGCATCATTTTTTCCGGTGTACGGTGTGCAGAAACAATATCAACATGCGTATCTATTTCGAATAATGCTAACGTGTCGATGGCTTCTTGCATGACGGGAAGATCGCTTTTGCTTCCCATAATAACAGCTACTTTCATATCATTTTGCTTTTAGTTGAAGAACAGATTTCAGCTCTTTTATTTTGTTAAAAATATCATTCAAATCATCGCCTGTAAGCGTAATATGTCCCATTTTACGTTGTGGCTTTGTTGTTTTTTTGCCATAAACGTGAAGTCCTGCTTGTGGTGTACCCAGCACTTTTTTTATCCCTTCATATGTAAATGCTCCAGTAACATTAGAAGGGCCTACGACATTGGCCATAATAGCAGGACGATGGAAATCGGTTTTACCAAGAGGCGCACCCAAAATTGCGCGGAGGTGTTGCTCAAACTGAGACGTAATACAACCTTCGATGCTAAGGTGTCCGCTGTTGTGTGGGCGAGGGGCTACCTCGTTAATCCAAAGGGTATTGTTTTGATCTATAAAAAACTCTACCGCCAAGAGGCCAACGTGCTCCCATGCACCAACCAAATCTTTAGCAATTTCTTGTGCTTTTTTGGAGATTGAATGATCTAGCTCTGTAGGGTAATACACAAATTCCACTTGATTTGCAGTAGGGTGAAACGCCATCCCAACGGGGGGGTAGAGTGCCACTTCGCCAGATATGCTTCGGGCTACAATAACTGAAATTTCTTTTGCGATGGGCACCAACGCTTCAACTATAGATGCGCTATCTGGTAGCGTATCAATGGTTGTTATGGAATCTAATTTTTTCACCCCAAAACCATCATAACCAAAGCGAGCAGCTTTCCAAATACAAGGAAAAGAAATTGTTCCATTTGCAGCAGCTTCTTGTAGTTCGGCTTTGTTGGCAAAGGCAGTATATGAAGCTGTGGGAAGGTTTTGTGCAGTATAAAATTCTTTTTGTGTACGCTTATTTTGAATCACATCTAGGGTTTCAGGTTTAGGATATACCTGCACACCACTTTTTTCTAATGCGTAAAGCGCATCTATGTTAACATGCTCAATTTCAATGGTTAATACATCTACATCTTTTCCGAAATTAAATACTGCATCGTAGTCCATCAAATCTCCCTGAACAAAAAGATGGCAGCTGTTACGAGCAGATGCTTCAGGATTGGGGTCGAGAAGATGGGTGCGTATATCCCACTTGCGTGTTACATCGAGAAGCATTTTGCCTAGCTGGCCGCCACCCAAGATGCCAAGGGTGAAATCTGAAGAAATAACGTGTTCCATTGGTCGCACAAAGTTACGGATAATCTACAATGTGTTCACACAGTAGGCGTACTGCTTAAAATAGGATATCTTTGCCCTTTAAAATTACGCATGAAGAATATCATTTTGTTTGGAAAACCCGGTGCAGGAAAAGGTACGCAAGCCGCGTTTTTAAAAGATACGTTTAAGCTCTTTCATATTTCGACTGGAGATGTGTTTCGATATAACATTAAAAACAAAACTTCTTTAGGAGTTTTAGCCAAAGGATATATGGATAAAGGGGAATTGGTTCCAGACGAAGTAACCATTCAAATGCTTGAAGATGAGGTGACAAAACACCCTGACGTTGCGGGGTTTATTTTTGATGGATTTCCACGCACAACTTCACAAGCTGAGGCTTTAGATACTTTTTTAACTAAAAACCACATGGTAATTGCCGCTACATTAGCTTTAGAGGTTGCCGATGATATTTTAATAGACCGATTGTTACACAGAGGAAAAAACAGCGGACGTGTTGATGATCAAGATGAAGAAAAAATCCGAAACCGTTTTGTAGAATACAATACTAAAACCGCACCGCTTATTGATTACTACACTGCTCAGGGAAAATTTCACACCATTAATGGTGAAGGCTCAATTGCGTCTATTACCAAACAACTTACCACCATTGTAGAACAATTGTAATGACGGAAGGGAATTTTGTAGATTATGTAAAAATCCATGTTAATTCTGGTAATGGGGGGAAGGGATCTACACATTTTCACCGTGAAAAATACATCACAAAAGGCGGCCCAGACGGCGGCGATGGTGGTCGTGGTGGACACGTAATTCTTCGGGGTGATAAAAATTTATGGACGCTTGTGACGTTTAAGTTTAAGCGCCATTTTAAAGCTGAACACGGTTTTCACGGAAGTAAAAGTAGAAGTACAGGAGCAGATGGTGAAGACCTTATTATTCCAGTTCCTTTGGGAACCGTCGTTTTAGATTCTGACACCGGAGAACGCATTGCAGAAATCACAACCGAAGAAGATGTTATTGTTGCGCCAGGGGGTATGGGCGGTAGAGGAAATTGGCATTTTAAAAGCCCTACAAATCAGGCACCCCGTTACGCACAACCCGGAAAAGAGGGCATTGAGCGTTTTATTACATTAGAACTAAAAGTATTGGCAGATGTGGGGTTAGTTGGGTTTCCAAACGCTGGAAAATCTACATTATTGGCTGCCTTGACATCTGCAAAACCTAAAATTGCAGATTATCCATTTACCACACTTAAACCTAATTTGGGTATTGTACAGCATCGTGATTTTACATCTTTTGTAATGGCAGATATTCCCGGTATCATTGAAGGAGCAGCAGAAGGGAAGGGGTTAGGACACTATTTTTTACGTCATATTGAGCGCAATAGTGTGTTGCTGTACGTTATTCCGGCAGATAGTAACGATATTAAAGAACAATTTACTATTTTAAACAACGAACTAACACGGTATAATCCCGAGTTGTTAGACAAAAATTTTATGGTAGGTATATCAAAAGCTGATTTATTAGACGCGGAACTGTATGTTGCTATTGAATCAGAATGTAAGGCAACTTTTAAAGACATTCCTTTTGTTATGTTTTCATCTGTTTCACAACACGGCATCGCGACATTAAAAGACGGCTTATGGCATTTGCTCAACGCATAGTTTTCCTGTTTTTTTTCGTCACAGCTTCTTTTGGACAACGCATTCCGCTCTCTCTTTTTGAACCCATCACGGTTACTGATGCTCAGGAAATTCGCATACAGCAATTGGATTCAATAGCTGAAAAAACACAAGTACAGCAGGAAGAATTAGCAACACTATATGTTACCACAAAAGATTTTGATAATGCTTTTGAAATACTAGCTGAAATGTGCGCGGCATATCCTAAAAATTTTGACTACCAATATTTGTATGGTGGCGTTTCAGGAATTTTAGCAACAGAATTACCGCGGATAAAGTCGTTGCCTTATGTTAGAGCAATGAAAACTGCATTAGAGCAGGCAGTAGCATTAAAACCTAAAGCGCTTGACGTTCAAATCGTTTTAGTCGAACTATACACTGAACTTCCTTTTATTTTAGGGGGTAGTAAAAAAAAGGCATTGGAGAAACTAAAAATTGTAAAATCGTTATCTGTCGTTGAAGGGCTATTGGCTGAAGGCTATTATTTCCGCGCTACTAATAAGAATAAAGAAGCCTTGGTTGCATATTTAAAGGCAATGAATGAAATTAATACTTGCAACCCTTCTTTAGAGTTATTGCAGGATTCCTACTATCAGTTGGGGGTTCTTGCGTATTATTTACAAAAAGACATGTCCAAAGCAGCTTGTTTGTTCTCAACATTTATTGAAAAACAGGACAGTGGGGCTGCATATCCCAAATCTTTTGCACACCATTATTTGAATAAAATTTCGGATTTAGAAAACAGCGATTCCGAAATGGAATCCACTTTAATGGAATACGACAAGCTGAGTTCATGGATTCAAAATAACTTTAAGTAGCGGGTATGATTCTTATTTATACGCCTGTTGTTAAACCTCGTATTCGGTATATTTTTAAACACTTTTTTAGTGGCAGAATGGGAGAGGAACTCTCTTTTACGTCTGATTTAAGTGCGTTTATTGCGCATAATGGACCAAAGATGTCATATGGAGATAAACCACTTGGGAATGAGTTTTTCATTGCTTCGCACGGCTTGCTCACCGAGCAAGGTATTCACATTACTGAATTACAGGTTTTTGATTGGGAAGGACTTCCTGCGTTTTTTGCTACAGATAAAAGCAGTGCTTTACCCTTTGATTTCTTTGCTGCTGCATTTTATTTAATGTCTCGCTATGAAGAATACCAGCCTTTTGTAGCAGATGAATTAGGTAGATTTACCTCATCGCAATCGATGGCAAGTAAACATGACTTTTTGCATTTGCCACTTGTCGATATGTGGTTTGAGCGTTTTATCTCTATTTGGGATGCCTTTTTTGACACCAAACACCTCCAAGACAGTGTTTCGAGTGTATCACTTGTAGTGGACGTTCCACAACTATTTGCCTATAAGCAAAAATCGATTATTCGGTCTTTTGCAGAAGGGGTTCAGGACTTTTTTCGGTTGCGTTTTGCATCTGTTTTTGATAGGATTATGGTTGTTTTGGGTGTTCGTGAAGACCCGCTATCGAATGTAAACCATTGGATTGAAGTGCTTATGCAAAAGATAAATTCGATGCATTTTTTTGTACTTTTTACCAAGTTAGGGGTCCATGATAGAAGTTTAAGTGTTTTTGATGGCAAGCACCAACAAGAAATAAAAAGTATCTCGGATTATGCACCAACGGCAATCTTAGCGTCATTTGAATCTTCTATTAACAGGGACTCACTCGAGGCTGATATATCGCGTTTTACAGATTTAATTCACCGGCCCATTACGTCCATTAGGCAGCATAAATTGGTGTTAAAATTCCCATATACATACCGCTTGTTTTCATCACTTGGAATTAAAAAAGATTATTCTATGCAGTACGCAGATAGCTCTGGATTTCGAGCAAGCACAGCGTTCCCATTTCGTTATTATGATCTGGGTGATGAGCAACAAACACCACTGACGATACATCCTGTTTGCTTGAGTGAAGCACATATTCGAAAACAGCGTTTTTCTCGTAAAATGCGTCAGCTTTTTTTGTCGTATCAAGAACGTCTAGAAAAACTCCATGCACCTTTTGTGGTAGCGCTTACTAATGAAAGCTTTAATTCACGTGGTAAAAATGAAACTTTCTTATCGACACTGACTAAAATGCTATCTTATGAATAAGCAACAAATTAAAGCCCTTTATTTCGATTTGGATCACACGCTATGGGATTTTGAAGCGAATTCAGCCTTGGCGTTTGAATCGTTGTTTAAGGAATTTCGTATCGACCTTGATTTAAACCAATTCTTAGCTGTTTATATTCCAAACAACAATGTGTATTGGAAGTTGTATAGAGAGGGTAAAATAGACAAAGAAACCTTGCGGTTTGAGCGCCTTAAAACAGTTTTTGACAAACTCAACTATGCAGCGTCGAATACCCTAATTGACGATATGTCTGATGCGTACATCCAAACATTACCAGAGTACAATATGCTTTTCGATGGTGCTATTGAAATATTAACGGCTTTAAAACAACACTATGCTTTGCATGTGATTACCAATGGTTTTCAGGATGTTCAGTATTTCAAAATGAGAAACTCTGGATTGTTATCTTTTTTTGATACAGTGACAGATTCATCTTCTGTAGGAGTGAAAAAACCAAATCCAAAAATATTTGAATACGCACTAGAAGTTGGTAAAGTTTCTCCAAATGAATCCATGATGATAGGTGATAATTTGGAAGCCGATATTGAAGGAGCTTTAAAGACAGGCATGCACGCGGTGCATTTTATGCCATTGAAAAAAAGGCATCCATCACATTATATCGAAATTGAAAAACTGCACGAATTGAAGTTTTTACTTTAATTATTTTGTCTGTGGTATTCGTATAATACCAGCGCAGTTGCCACAGATACATTGTAGGAATCTAGGGTGTGGTTAATAGGTATTTTAATTTGCTCATCGCAGAGGTTGAGGATTCCTTTACTAATCCCTTTATTTTCATTTCCTATAATAATTCCAACCGATTTTTTAAGGTTTACATCGCTGATAAAGTGCGCTGCCTTTTCGGTACAACCCATTAGGGTTATGTCGTGTGATTGTAGCATATACATGGCATCTTTGAGGTGACTAACCCGTACGATAGGGATATGAAACGCACCACCAGCAGATGCTTGAATGGCGATATTGTTTAGCGGTGCAGATCCCGTTTGACCAATGATTATAGCACTTACTCCTAAACCAACAGCCGAACGAACGATGGCGCCAAAATTTCGAACATCGGTAACCCCATCCAAAAGTAAAAAGAGTTGTTGTCTGTCGTTGTCAATAATATCTTCAAGAGAGGCGAATTGAATTTCTCCAATAATTGCAACAAAGCCTTGGTGGTTTTCTTTGGTGTGTTTGTATAGTTTTTGCTCAGGCACAAAGGAAAAAGAAACTCCCGACCGCATGACTTCGTCCTTTAGTTTTTTGGCCGTTGGTGATTCTAATCCGTTTTCTATGAGTACTTTTTGAATTCTTGAAGGGTCTTGTATGGCCTCCCTCACGGCGTTAATTCCGAAAATGTTTTCTTTTTGCATATGTCAAAAATAAAGAATATGTTTTAGGTATTAATTAGTATATTGTTAACATATTTTGCTATGAAAAAATTTATATATCCTTTATTATTCTTTTCGAGTTTTCTTTCCGCACAAACATTTGGTAGTGCTACAGACATTGAAGAAGCCTTTAATTCTTCTAGTATTGTTGTAAATGGCCGGGTGGTTGAGAAAAATGCTCACTGGGATGTTGATCGTAAAATGATTTATACTGTTTACAAGATTGAAGTATCCAAATTATTTAAAGGACAAAGCGGTAGGTTTCAATATCTCTTGACTGAGGGTGGTGCAATTGGATTAGAAGGGGTTGTAGTAAAGCCAAGTTTAAAATTACAAGTTAATTCAACAGGTTACTTAATGCTCAAAAAAGCACGAAGCATCAAGCTTTTTGGTTTTGATCATGACCAACCTTTGATGGAAGTCTATCAGAATATTTCTGGTTATTTTGATTATGACTCATTCTCAAATAGTGTTATGTTGTCGGATTACAAAACGACTACTAAAAGGAAATTTGAAAAAAAGCTATTGCAGATTTCAAAAAAAAAAGCAAAAGATGTCTATTCCGATTTAGAAAAAAGCGCATTTAATTCTGTTGATATTTCTCATAACGTACAAGTCGTTAGTGCCACTCCAACCAATATAGTAGCTGGGAATAAGGAAGTTCTTACAATAACGGGATCAGGTTTTGGAGACTTTATTATTAACAACAATCACGGATATGTTTCATTTAAAGATGCTGATTCTGGAGGATCAAGATGGTTATCTTGTTTAAAATCTCAAATAGTTAGTTGGTCTGATACAGAAATTAAGGTAGAAGTGCCCTCAGATAGTGGTTCGGGGAGTTTTCGTGTGACGACAGCCGATAACACCAATTTTGAATCTTCACAATTACTTACCATTCCCTATAGTATTAACGCATACAGGTATTCAATTGGTGGAGATAGCGATGACGAGGTTGAATATCCAATTTATCATACAGGCAGCATGTCAAGCAACGTAACTGATCCCAATGCTCCATTACAAGACAATATACTTAATGGTGCATATCAATTCGTTTTAAATAAGGATTTTCAAGAAAACACAGCGGCCAGAGAATCATTCGAAGATGTACTTATTGATTGGGTGTGTACTACTGGTCAAAATTTCGAAATTGTTAATGAGGTAACAGAAATATCATCAGCAATTAGTGATGATACAAATGTGATTACATTTTCTCAAACGAATGCATTGGGTGTCACATATTCTTGGTATTCAGGGTGTATAATTAACAATGGCACTGACGCACAATTTGCTTGGAGTGAAATAGATATCATTTTTAATGATGCTATTGATTGGGGTTATGAAAGCGTTTCTAACTCACAATATGACTTCAATTCCACTGCTAAACACGAGTTAGGTCACGCACTGGGTTTTGGACACAATATCGATAGTAGCACACTTATGCATTATAATAGTGGCAGGGGACCAGGCACTTCTTCAATAAATCAATATTTACCCGGTTCTGAAATTATTCTTGCAAGAGATATATCAACATCAATGTGTGGAGTTATTGACCCTCATTCTGTCTCTGAATGTAGCTCAATTGATCCTAATCTAGATTCAGACGGTGATGGTGTAACAGACATTTTCGATGATTGTGATAATACTCCTGCTGGAGAATCTGTTGACCGTAATGGATGTGCAGCCTCTGAATTAGACTCAGATAATGATGGTGTAACAAACGATATTGATCAATGTCCTTCAACTCCTTCTGGTTCATTAGTGGATGCTACAGGATGCGCAGATTCTGATAATGACGGAGTCAATGATTACTTAGATTTATGTCCAGATACGCCTCTTGGAGCAGAGATTGACAGCGATGGTTGTGCAGATTTCCAAAAAGACACAGATAATGATGGCGTTTCAGATGACCTTGATCAGTGTCCATCTACCCCTCAGGGCAACGATGTTGATGTATATGGTTGTACGGTTATCATCTTAGCAGCAGATAATTTTGAGGTTAAAGTTACTTCAAGCTCATGTATAGGAACTCAAGATGGATCGATATCTGTTTCTGCAAAAGACACTTCTTTGAGTTATTTTGTAACCATTGATGGAGTAGCGTATGGGTTAAATTCGAACTTAGGATATGCCAAAACCGTTGAGAATTTAGAAATAGGGACTTACCCTGTGTGTTTTACGCTAAGCGGACAAACTACATTTGAGCAATGTTATAATGTTGTTCTTTCACAACCAGAACCACTTGCTGTAGCCGCCATACAGTCCAATTTAGATGACTCCCTTTACCTGAACCTTTCAGGTGCTCAATCGTATAACATGGTTCACAATGGGGTTAGTAAAATACTTACCTCAAATCAAATAACAGTTGCTTTGGATAAAGGTATCAACACCGTTCAAGTGTTTACCGATTACGAATGCCAAGGCGTTTTCGAAGAAACTTATTTTATTAGCGAAGATGTCTTCTTTTACCCCAATCCAACAGACGGAATAGTCCATATGTTTGTTGGTGGTAATGATGCTGAAGTATCATTTATAGTTCGGGATATTCGAGGTAGTATCATCCAAAACACAGTTAAAACTCTTTCACAAAGTAGAAAAGTTGATTTTAATTTAGGAGATAACGCTAAAGGCGTTTATTTTATAGAGGTGAGTGCTCCCACAGTAATGCAGACGCTAAAAATTGTCAAAAATGAATAAATACATGCTTAATTCTAGACTTTTAACACTTATTGTTTTAATAATCGCATCTAGCTGCTCAAAGGATGATGGGCCAAAAAACCCTGTTTCTGCTCAGTTAATTTTCCCAAATAATGGTGAAAACTGCAATACAGGTACTTCAATAAATTCCACTCAGACAGCAGTGGAGTTTTCATGGAACGCGGCAGCTAATGTTACCAATTATTTTTTGGAAATCACAAATATTGAAACAAACAAAAAAATCAAACGTGCTGGAATTGTTCAAACATCAGCCGTTATAAATTTGGATAAAGGCTATGCCTATTCTTGGTTTGTCACATCTACCTCTGAAGAATTTCCAACAGAAAGGCCTGTTAGCGATACGTGGCGTTTTTATCTTCAAGGCGATGGAGAGACTAATAGCGCTCCTTTTACAGCACAACTTATCACGCCAGATCCTGGAAAATCAATTCAGTTAACTGACGGAAAGTTTAATTTAGTGTGGTCTGGTGAAGATCCGGATGGAGACTCGATGACCTACACATTATATGTTGACACTGTGGACGGTTTGCAAACCCCACCAGAAAATCAAATAAACTTAAGTGCATCTAATTTAAATGTACAACTAAATCCGAACACCATATACTACTGGAGTGTTTTTACTGAAGACACTAAGGGTAATAACTCCCATTCACAAGTACAAACATTTAGAGTTATTGAATAATTTACTTTTCTTACATTTTTTACAGAGAGTTTAAAAACAATTTAGATGATTCTGCGGTAAAAAAAAATCCCTTCTCAATCGAGAAGGGATTTAAATAATCATTAAAATAGTTTGTTAATATGCAGCTATTTCATAACTCATATTTTCTTCTGCGTCAGTTGTTTTTGTAATTGTAGCAACCGGATAGTAACCAGAAGAACCGCTAGGCATAGTAAATGCAATTACATCTACTAAACCTGTTATTGGGTGCGTAAAATATATTTCAGATGGTACATCTGCAGCTTCTTGTGTATATACATAACACCATACGAGATATACTCCGTCTGTGGCTGGGTAATAAGTGTCTGAATCATTATCAAAATAGTCACCTTCAAAACGGCTACCAGATTCTGCACTTTCGTAAAAAACAGTCCTATCAGGGTTTGTTACATGCATATCAAAGTCATTCGCATCAGGATTTTTCCAGTCCATACTAATCATAACAGCGTCATCGTCCGCATCGCTCATGTAATCTGCATTTACGGCAGTCAGTATAGCTGGCGTTGAAGCAGAAGCTACATAAGGATCGTCACCTTCAGCAAGGGCGATTCCAGTTACATCGAACGTAAAACAATCTGTTGCTCCGTCCCAATCTAGTTCATCTAGTTCAGTATTAAAATCAGCAGCATTAATTGTTCCCATTCCACTAGTTTCACCAGCTTTAATAAGGGCTGTTCCAGTTGTTGTTTCAGCCAAATGCGATAGTGGCCCTCCACATTTGTTGATAGAAGCTACGGTTACAGTAGCGTCTACTGAAAGAGCACTTTCTATAGCCACGGTAAACCCTACATTCGTAGTTGCGGCAACTCTTTCTCTGTCCAAAGTTAGCGTAACGTTAAGGTCTTGCTTTACTTCATTATCTGTATATTCTATAGAATAGCTATCGTCTTCACAAGAGATGAAAATCGAAACTACAATGAATAAAAAATATTTTAAATTCTTCATCTTAATTAATTTTAGT
>CATAMV010000014.1 GCA_949487855.1 Bacteroidota bacterium | reverse complement strand
TGTCGATATATAATCTGTATTCTTGTACTATTCGATCCATAATATGAGATACATTTGTATCAAATATAATACTTTCTACCCATTTATCGCTACTACTTGCTCCACTTTGCCGGGAAGCATTTCGCGCATCATGGTTTCAATCCCATTTTTAAGGGTAAATGTAGAAGAAGGACAACCGCTACATGCACCTTGAAGCACCACATGCACCGCCTTTTCGGCTTCATCAAAAGATTGAAACACAATATTTCCGCCGTCAGAAGCTACGGCAGGCTTGATATACTCATCCAATATGCGAACAATTTCCTGTTCTGTATCCGTGTAATTTGGTTGTGCTTGTTCTGGCGTTTCATTGGCGGGCACAAATGCAGGCGCTAGTATAGGTTTGTCTTCAGCAATATACTCACGAATAAAAGTGCGTACTTGTTGCATCACTTCTTCCCAGGGGGTAATTTCATATTTGGTAACCGAAACAAAGTTTTCGTCCATATACACCTCTTTTACAAAAGGAAAATGAAATAAGGCTTGCGCTAAAGGAGCGTCTTTGGTGGCGTCTATTGAAGTAAACTCCACACTTGCCGGCACTAATTTTTTGTTGGCTACAAATTTCATCACAGCCGGATTAGGTGTGCTTTCTGCATATACGCTCGCAGGTGCTGTCTTCTTTTCTTTTAGAATAGCTCCGCCTTCGGCGATGTATTTTTCCAGTTGGTCGTGTACTTCATCTTGCACCTCGTACCATTCTACAATAGGAAAACGCTCTAGCGTAAGTTGGGTACTACTCAAAGTAACCGCCTTAACAAACGGCAAATAAAACAGTTGCTGCGCCAAAGGCACCTCGGCTGCTTCAGCAACATTGTTAAAGGCATAAGCACGATCTACCAAAGGCGTATCAGTAGCAAACACCAGCAAATCGGGATTATCAGACGGAAGGATACGAAAACAACTCATAGGCTTTTTATGCAAAAATACGCATTCCTATATTCTGTTACTTAGCCATACCCTTAGATTTTTGTACTTTGCAGTATGCTAATAAAATCTGTTTTAGGCCATACCCCAGAATACGGAAAGGAATGTTTTTTTGCTGATAATGCGACGCTTATTGGAGATGTTATCATGGGCGATTATTGCTCGGTTTGGTTTCAGGCGGTGGTACGCGGCGATGTACACAGTATTCGTATGGGTAACAGAGTAAACATACAAGATGGCGCCGTAATTCACGCCACCTATAAAGCTTCGCCAACCACTATTGGTAATAATGTTTCGGTCGGACACAATGCCATAGTGCATGGATGTACCATTCATGACAATGTTTTGGTAGGGATGGGCGCAATTATTATGGACGATGCCGTTATTGAATCGAATAATATTATTGCAGCAGGTGCTGTAGTATCCAAAAACACGGTAGTACCAGCAGGATCTGTTTTTGCAGGTGTGCCTGCCAAAAAAATCAAAGAGAGTTCACCAGAATTAATTTCGGGTGAAATTGAGCGTATTGCCAAAAACTACAGCCTGTACGCCAGTTGGTTTAAAGACTAAATCTGAATTTGTGTCACATCTGTAACGCCAAAAAGTTGCCAAAGGGTTTTGTTGGGAGTTGTTGTGCTGTAATAGGATGTGTTTCCGTTGCTATTTTGAAGCAATTGATGCTGCTCTAGTATCCGATGGGTTTGTTTGGCAACAGCGTCGCTACAATCCACAATGGTAACGTTTTTTGGGAGAACACGCTGAAGTGTTTCTTTTAAAAATGGATAGTGCGTACAGCCCAAAACCAAATGATCTATGGGTTTTTCCAACATAGGCGCAAGATCGTTTTTGAGCTGTGTTTCCGCTTCCAGGCTTGTTGCTTTTCCACTTTCTACTAATGCTACCAATCCGTGTCCAATTTGTGAAATTACCTCAATGTCTTTCGCATGGTCTTGTGCCGTATTTTGAAATAATTCACTCGACAATGTCCCCTCTGTCGCCAATACGCCAACTACACCAGTTTTGCTACCCAAAGCAGCGGGTTTTATGGCGGGCTCGATGCCCACAAAAGGCACTTGAAAAGATTCGCGCAATTGTGCTATGGCGTTTGTGGTTGCCGTATTACAGGCAACTATAATTAACTTGCAACCCTGTTCAATAAGCCATTCGCTAATAGCTACTGAGCGTTTTTGAATTTCATCTTTTGAACGTTTACCATAAGGCGTAAATGCCTGATCGGCTACATAGATAATATCTTCGTTAGGAAGAAGTTCTCGCAGTGCATGGAGTACAGAAATTCCGCCCACACCTGAATCAAAAACGCCAATAGGAGAATTCCGCATGCCTAAAAATAAAAAAACTGCTCCGAATAGAAGCAGTTTTTTGGAATTGTGTGAGAATTTAAATTAAATACCCAATGCTTTCTTTACGTCTGGCGAAAGGTCTTTTCCGTTTGCCATTAAGAGTGCACCGCCTAAACTTCCGTCAATTACGTAGTCAAAACCTTGTGTTTTAGCTACTTCTTGAACTTTTGCACGTGCATTTTCAATGATTGGACGAAGCAAATCAGCTTGTTTTTTCTGAATGTCTTGCGATGCCGTTTGACGAAATTGTTGAATGTTTTGTTCCATACCTGCCAGTTCTTGTTGACGCGCTTGGTTGGTTACATCTGTTTGGTTTTCTGCTTCGGCAGAATAGGTTTGCAACTTGGTTTGGTATTCCTTAATTGAAGCTTCAATTTCGGTTTGGTAGTCCTTCTCAAGTTTCTGAACCTCTTCTTGAGCAGCAATTACACTAGGCATTTCACTGATCAGTTTTTGGAAGTCGATGTGTGCCACCTTGCTTTGTGCATAACCAGCACTGCTTAGCATTAAAACGATGGTTAGAAGGATAGTAGATAGATATTTCATTTGATTAAGATTAATTTGAATTTACTTTTTTTGTTGCGCTTGTTTGCGTTTTTCTTCGATTTCTTTTTTGCGTCGCTCTAGTTCTTCAAGGCGTTCTTTTTTACGCTTTGCTAATGCTTCGGCCTGTTCTTTTTTACGTTGTGCAAGTTCTGCTGCACGTTCTTTTCTTTTTTGTTCAATCTCAGCTTTACGTGCTGCTCTTTTCTCTTCAGCAGAGAGGGCATCAGCAGCACCGTCGGGTGCCTTTTGCCCTGATTTCTTTGCGTTCTTTTTACGCTCACGCTCGGCTTTTCGTTCTTCAAGCAATTTTTGACGTTCAGCTTTACGCTGCTCCAACAGCTTACGCTTTTCTTCTAATGCCGGATTAGAACGTTGACGACGCTCTTCCTTTTTGGTCTCTATCAAAAACTCTTGCGCCTTTTTCTTGTCTTCGATTTCAATGTATCGAATAACAAGTTCGCTAATATCGTATTTTTTTTCAGAATGCAATACTAAAATTTCTGCCGTACTGTCAAAAACATAGTCTAAATTACGATCATCTGCAACTTCTTTGATAGCCGTTAGGATTTCGTCCTGTGCGGGTTGTGCTAGCATTACTTTTTGTTTTATCCAATCTCCCTCAGTACCAAATCGTTTTTCAGTGTATTGATCTAACTTATCTTGCTCAAAACGAATGTCCTCTGAACGCTCTTCAAAAATCTCATCGGTTAGTAATGGTCGCTCTAGTTCTAAAGACTCTTGCTGTTGGTCTAATTCTTTTTGTTTGGTTTCTATTTCATTTCGCCAAGCCGTAATTTTTCCATCAAGTTCTTGACTTGAGGCTGTGTATCCTTTGTGAGCCTCTAATACTTTGTCAATATTTAAAAATCCAATTCGAACATTTTTTTGTGCATATCCAGATGCGACAAATAACAGTGATAATACAAAAAGAAGTGAACGCAAAGTAGTCATACTAATTAACGTTAGAACTGTTGTCCGATTATAAAATGTGTTTCCCATCCGTGTGGATTTAAGTCGTTTTCCAGCGGGCTATCAAATCCATATCCAAAATCTATGCCTAACAGTCCAAACGCGGGCATAAAAATGCGAACACCGAAGCCAGCAGAGCGTTTACTGTTAAACGGATTAAACTCACGAAAATTGTTGTATCCATTACCCGCTTCTAAAAAAGATAACGCATAAATAGATGCGCTTGGCTTTAATGTAATGGGATAGCGAAGCTCCAATGAAAATTTATTATAAACTGTAGAGCCGTCATTACTTGAAAGCGATTGATTTTCGTATCCACGTAGCGCAATCATTTCTCTACCGTCTAGGGCATATTGTGCCAAGCCATCTCCACCCAAATAATAACGCTCGAAAGGGATAATACCTCTATCATTATTATAAGCACCTAAGAACCCAAATTCAGCATGGGTACGTAAAATAAGTTTGCCTATTAGGCGTGTGTACCAGCTTCCTTCAAAATTAAGCTTATAATATTCTAGCCAGCGGAATTTTTCTTGGTCAATTTTTTCTCTGTTAGCAGAACCATCTGCATTTTGATAAGCAGGTTGGTTTTCCAAATCGCCATAATCAATGTTACTAACTAATGAATATGGGAATGATAATTTTGCACCTATCGTAAAGGAAGAACCTCCTACAGGGAAAATAGGATTGGTGAAAGTGTTGTTTCGTGAAAGTGCTACGGCATAAAACAAGTTATTAGACACCCCATTTCCGAAAGTAAATAGCCCTGTGTAATAGTTGTTTAGATCAAAATATTGATAACCAATTGTTTGTGAAAGTGTAAAATAATCGTCAGGCACTTGTAATCGTTTTGCTAAGCCAAAGTTTATCCCCTTTATACTAAAGTATTCATCCTTATTAGCAAGTCCTGTTCTAAAGTCGTAGCGGTATTGTGTGGTTTGTGAAATTGAGGTTGAAAAGCGAACAGGTTGCTCACCCCCAAGCCAAGGCTCTGCAAACGAAAAGCTGTATGTTTCAAAAAATCTACTTGCCTGCAAACGAAGCGCCAATTGCTGTCCGTCACCCATGGGTACAGGTTTGTATTCATCTTTGTTCCAAATGTTACGTAGAGAGAAATTATTAAATGATAAACCTAAGGTACCAATAAAGCCACCCCCTCCATATCCTCCTTGAAGTTCAATTTGACTTGCACCACGTTCAACTAATCCGTATTCGATATCAACGGTACCCGCATTGGGATCTACATCCTTAAAATCAGGTGAAATTTGCTCTGCATCAAAAAAGCCTAGTTGCCCCAATTCACGGACCGACCTTACCACTTTATCTTTGCTGTATAACTCTCCGGGACGTGTTCTAATTTCTCTGTAAATCACGTGGTCATTTGTACGATCATTCCCACGTACCGTAATGCGGTTGAAATAAGCAGGTTTCCCTTCTGTAATACGAATTTCAAAATCAATAGTATCGTTTGCGGCACTCACTTCAACAGGATTTATGCTTGAAAATAAGTACCCGTTATTTTGGTATAGGTTGGTGAGGTCTTCACCATCAGGTTTGGTTTGGTCTGCAATACGCTTTCGAAGTAAAACGCCGTTGTAAGTATCACCAGGTTTGAGCCCTAAAATTCGTGAAAGTTGGGCGTCAGTATAGATGGAATTTCCAATAAAATCGATTTCCCCAAAATGATACTTATTTCCTTCTTGTAAGGCTATGTTAATATCTATTTTATTTTTGTCAATGACAACGGTGTCAGAAACTATCCGAGCATCACGATACCCTTTTTCTTTATAAAAATCAAGTACGGATTTTAAGTCCTCTTCAAAATCACCTTCAATATATTTAGATCGTTTCCAGAAACGTCCTGGGAATTCAACACGGGTGTTTTTAAATTTTTTGCGCAGCTTTTTCTTCTTAAAAACAGCATTCCCTTCAAAAGCTAATGACCGTACTTTTACCCGATCGCCTCGATCAAGTGAAATCAACATTTTTTGATTGTTGACAGCTGTTGAATCGGGTTTTGTGTCAATGGTTACTTTGGCATTTAGGAATCCATCCTTCCGATATTTGTTTTCGATGTAATTTTTGGTTGTAGCCAAAAAGTTTTTACTGAGTTTTTTTCCTTTTTTGATATCAGTGTCTTTGACAATGGTTTCAATCTTTCCTTTTTTAATTCCTTTGATTGTGTACTCAGAAAGCGTTGGTAATTCTTGTATGTAGAGTTCCAAATCGACAACATCACCATCAATTTTAGTGATAAAAAACTCGATGTCACTAAAGAGTTCAAGCTTCCAGAGTTTATTAATGGTAGCGCTGATTTCCTCGCCAGGAATTTGAATGCGTTGCCCTTTTCTAAGACCGGTATAAGCGACTACTGTTTGCGGGCTAAAACTTTTTACCCCAGTCGCAGTAATTTCACCAAGTTCGTACACCTTACCTTCATCAAAGGTGGTGTCTTGTGCATACGAGAGTGCAAAACCTAAAAGTGTAATGCAAATGAAAAAGGTATGGAGGAAATTATTATGTAAGCTGTTCACTTGTTTTTCCAAATCTACGTTCTCTTTTTTGATAACTTAAAATTGCCTTATAGAGTGATTGTTCGTCAAATTCTGGCCACAACTCATCGGTAAAATAAAGCTCTGCATAAGCAATTTGCCATAACAGAAAGTTACTAATACGTACTTCTCCGCTGGTGCGAATAAGCAAATCTACGTCAGGCAGATTTTGCGTGTAAAGATGCTCATTAATTATGGTTTCGTCAATACTTTCGACAGGAATTATATTATTTTTAACTTTTTCGCTTATTTGCTTTACTGCTTGTTTAATTTCTTCTCTAGCACCATAACTGATTGCCAGTGTCAAATGTGTTCCTGAATTGTGAGCTGTTTTTTGAATAACTTCTTGCAATTCATGCTGCACGCTTTTAGGAAGTTTTTCTAGTGAACCAATAGCGCTAAGCCTGATGTTATTCGATACCATTCGTGCTAACTCACGGCGTAAGCTTTTTACTAATAATCCCATTAAGGTATTTACTTCGGTTTTTGGTCGTCTCCAATTTTCGGTGGAAAAGGCATAGAGTGTAAGGTGTTTGATGCCAAGTTTTGCTACCGCCTCTACGGTTTTGCGAACGGCTACTGCTCCTGCTTCATGTCCGCGAACGCGCATTTTTCCATGCTGCTTTGCCCAGCGTCCATTCCCATCCATAATAACGGCAATGTGTTGTGGTAGCATTTCGGAATTAATTTCTCTAATACTTATCATCATTTTATTATCTGCAGCACGGCGGTTTTCCAAAGGCGTAAGTTATAGAAATCCCAGTAAATACCAACCAATCACTACTCAAACTTGTTGAAAATTGTCGAGCAAGAGGTTGTTTTTCTGTGTTTGGAAAACTTCCATCTAGATTATCGGAAAATGTAAATTGCGGTTGTACTTCTGCTGCTATCACCCAGTATTGACCTAAATTTAATTTTACTCCTACACCAAATGGGACGCTAATGGTCATTTTTCTTCCGTGATTAATGGCAGTATATTCGTTTGTGGGAAAGTATAATTCGTCTGCTGTGAGGCGTTGAATGCCAGCGTGCAAGTAAGGTGTCCAAGAGGAGTTAAATTCGCCAATGGGAAAAGACACATAGTTGGCCTCTAACCCAACACCCCAAACACTAAATGTGTTTGAAAAAGAATACCCTCTTTCACGTCGTTCTAAATCAGTTGCATTTTTATCATTTGCACTAAATCTACCTGTCATGAACTGCGCTCTCAAGGCAATTCTTTGTGTGAGATTTCGCTTGTAAATAACACCATAGCCCAAATGTTTAGGGTTAAAATATTTTGTGTCTCCTATTTCTCCAATATAGTTTACACCACCCACAAGAATGCCAACTTCATGGCGTTGGGCATAGGTTGTTGTGCCTACAAGTCCTAACAAAAAAAACCAAAAAAATATACGACTCATACCAAACTTGTGTAAGCTTAAAACAGAAAATCGACAAGTTTATTGTTAATTACGTTTGTCTTGTCCCCATAAAAGCTTGTTTCGTAAGGTGTTAAAAAAACTGTGATTGTTAGGTCTAATAAACACCATGGAACTTGCAGCTTTTTTTATACGAATTCTTGTTTTCATAGGGATTGAAACCAAACGCGCATCAAGTGAAAGTAAGTGCGAATCACCCCTTCCTTCAACATGCATTTCTATTTCAACACTGTCAGCCACTACTAAAGGTCTTGCGTTGAGGTTGTGCGGTGCAATTGGCGTAAGCACTAAACTCTTGCTTTCGGGTGCAATAATAGGACCTCCACTGCTCAGCGAATAACCTGTTGATCCTGTTGGTGTTGCAAAAACCAAACCATCTGCCCAATAAACATTTAAATATGCCCCGTTTACTTTGGTATGAATGGTAACCATAGATGTGGTATTTTCACGGGCAACGGAGACCTCGTTCAGTGCTAACGGAAATGTTTCTAATTCTGGGTGTGGAGGGTTGGTTTCAATTTCGAGGACACTGCGCTCTTCAGTGCTGAAATTATGAGCAACAATATCTTGTAAGCAAGCCTCAATTTCGTCGGGCTGAACAATTGCCAAAAACCCTAAACGACCCGTATTGATTCCGATAAGTGGAATTTTTGACCCTCGCACATAATTTAACGCTCTCAGTACCGTACCATCGCCCCCTACAGCAAAAAAAACATCTGTGTTTGAATTCAGGTCATGGTGGGAGTCAAAAGTTGTGGCTTCAACATCTGTAAAGTGTACAGACAATACTTTTTCTATTTGAATGGTTGCTTTTTTTTCTGAGAAAAAAGTGATAATTCTAGACACAATGCGGAGTGTTGCATCGTCGTGAACCAAACTGTATAACGCAATCTTCATATGGCAAAGTTAGACCAAAAAGAATAAAGATGTATAATGTTGTATTTTTGTGCGCAAAACTTCTTTAAACAGCCATGACTAAACTAAGTGTAAACATCAACAAAATTGCCACATTGCGTAACGCACGTGGAGCAAATCTGCCCAATGTGCTGCATGTTGCACACGACATCCAAAGGTTTGGAGCTCATGGAATTACAGTCCACCCAAGACCCGACGAACGGCACATTACGTACAATGATGTTCGCGAATTACCTGAAGTTATCACAACTGAATTTAATGTAGAAGGAAATCCAAATCCAAAATTTGTGGACTTAGTATGTGCCGTTAAGCCCGCACAGGTTACTTTGGTTCCCGATGCACCCGACGCTATTACTTCTAATGCAGGCTGGGACACGGTTTCAAACCGGTCGTTTTTGCAAGAAGTGATACAGGAATTTAAATTGCATGGTATTCGCACCTCTATTTTTTTAGATCCAGATGAAGCGCAAGTCGAAGCAGCAGTTGCCACAGGTACAGATCGCATTGAATTATACACAGAGTCATTTGCTGAACAGTATCCTAAAAATCCAGATAAGGCGATTGCTCCTTTTGTAGCTGCTGCCCAAAAAGCCCAGCAAGTTGGATTAGGACTCAACGCTGGACACGATTTGAGTTTGGAAAATATTCAGTTTTTTGCACAAAATATCCCAGGCTTATTGGAGGTTTCCATAGGACACGCCTTGGTGTGTGAATCGCTCTATTACGGATTGGAAAATGTGATTAATCAATACATTGCAAAGCTATCGAGTCATTAGTTCACAGTACGATTATAGGGCAAGGCACGCCACTGCTGATTTTGCATGGATTTTTAGGAATGTCAGACAATTGGCGAACACACGCCAAACACTGGTCATCCCACTTTGAAGTCCACGCCATAGACCAACGAAATCACGGAAAAAGTTTTCACAGCGAATCATTTGACTATGAAATTCTGGCACAAGATATCGTTGCTTATATGGATGCACACAAACTTGATAAAGCGATTGTTTTGGGGCACTCAATGGGCGGTAAAACGTCTATGACATTGGCATTGCAACACCCCGAACGTGTGCATAAACTCATCGTCGCAGATATTGCACCAAAAGACTATAAAGTGCGTGAAAAGTTTTCCAATATTATCGATGGGCTTTTACATTTAGATGCGCATACGTTTACTTCAAGAACGCTTGCTGATGATGCTCTTTCCGCTTTTGTTCCTGAAGTTGGTGTACGCCAGTTTTTACTCAAAAATTTAGCATGGACTGAAAATCGGACCTTAAAATTGCGCTGCAATATCCAGGTGCTACAGCACAAGTTGGGTGAAATCGGGGCCGCTCCTGTAGAGGCTATTTATACAGGTGAAACCCTTTTTTTGGCAGGCGAAAATTCAGACTATATTTTAGCAAAAGATTTTAGTATAATCAAATCGTATTTTCCTAATGCAGCGTTGAATTGGATACCAAAAGCAGGGCATTGGCTCCATGCAGAAAACCCAAAAGCTTTTACGCTTGCATTAGAGGATTTCGTAATCTAAATCACTTGAAATCTTTGCTTTGACCTTGCTGTAAAATAGCCTACTTTTGCCAGCTATTAAAATAACATGATGAACGTAACGCGAAATGATGTAGATGCGCTAAATGCCGTCTTAACTGTAGAAGTAAAACAAGAAGAAGTTGCGCCTCAGGTAGAAAAAGTGTTAAACGACTACCGTAAGCGCGCTAATATCCCAGGATTTAGAAAAGGAAATATCCCCATGAGTGTTGTAAAAAAACAATACGGGCAGGCCGTTTTAGTGGATGAGGTTAACAAGGCATTGCAATCATCATTAAACAATTATTTAAACGAAGAAAAATTAGATATTTTAGGAAATCCATTACCCGTTCCTGTAGATGAGTTGGATTGGACTGCATCGAGTTTTTCATTTGATTTTGAGTTGGGACTTACACCAAAAGTGGAGGTAAAACTCCCCAACAGAAAAGCCATTACACGTTACGAAATTGAAGCAGACGATGCATTTGTAAACGAGCAATTGGAACGTTTACAAAAACAATACGGCACAATTACTCCAACCGAAGAAGTATCAAAAGAAACTGAATTTACTGTTGGCGTTGTATTTGAAGGAGTGGAAGAAAATAAAAGTGCCACGTTTGCCACTGATGAATTAAAAAGCAAAAAAGCTTTAACAGCTTTCAAAAACGCGACTATTGGCGATGTTGTTTCGCTTAGCACAAAAGGATTATTTAAAGAGGACCATGTGTTGCAACGCGTCATGGGCAAATTGCCTGAGAAAGCGCTAGACCTTTCACTAACCTTACAAGAACGCAACAACCGCGGATTGGCTGAACTAGACCAAGAATTTTTTGATAAAGTGTTTGGGAAAGATGCTGTAAAAACAGCAACTGAATGCAAAGCCAAACTCAAAGAAGACGCTTCGGGGCACTTTGAAACACAAGCAAACCAGAAGTTTGTAAATGACATGACTGATAGTTTAATTGACAATACCAAGTTTTCATTGCCAGATGCGTTTCTAAAAAAATGGATGCAAACAGCAGGCGAAAATCCCATTTCTGCAGAAGAAGCAGAGGCAGAGTATGCCAAGTCTGAGCGTGGCTTGCGTTACCAACTTATTGAGTCCAACTTGATTCAAGAGCACAACCTTCAAATTACTAGAGAAGAAATAGAATCCTTTGCTAAAGATTTACTACAAAAGCAAATGTTACAATTTGGACGCACAGATGTTAAGGAAGAAGAACTCAATGATATTGCAGCTCGTATTTTGGGGAATCAAGAAGAAATAAAACGCATATCAGATCAGCTTATGAGTGAAAAAATGCGACAGTTGTTCTTGGAAAAAGGGAATATAAAAGTTAAAAAAGTAAACTACGACGCCTTTATTAAAGAAGCGTACAAAAAATAATCGCTATATTTAACATACAATTTTAAGCTATGGATTTCGGAAAAGAATTTAAAGAATACGCAACCAAACACCACGGTATAAACTCGCTTTATTACAATGAACTTGTAAGCAGTTTAACTCCTTACATCATCGAAGAGCGTCAACTTAATGTGGCGCAAATGGATGTGTTTTCCAGATTAATGATGGACCGCATCATCTTTTTGGGAACTGCCATTAACGATAGCGTTGCCAACATTATTCAGGCGCAATTGCTGTTTTTGGAAAGCACAGATAAAAATAAAGACATTCAGATTTACATCAATTCGCCAGGGGGAAGCGTGTATGCAGGGTTAGGTATTTACGATACCATGCAATTTATTAATCCCGATGTAGCTACTATTTGTACGGGAATTGCGGCATCAATGGGTGCTGTGTTGCTGTGTGCGGGTCAGGGAGGAAAGCGCTCTGGACTGCCACACTCACGTGTGATGATTCACCAACCTCTTGGAGGCGCACAAGGACAAGCATCGGATATTGAAATTACGGCGCGTGAAATTCTAAAACTAAAAAAAGAATTGTACGAAATCATTGCCAAACACAGTAATCAACCATACGATAAGGTGTACGAAGATTCAGATCGTGATTATTGGATGAAAGCACTAGAAGCCAAAGAATACGGCATGATTGATGAGGTATTGACCCGAAGTTAAGATGGAAGAAGCATTAAGTTGTTCGTTTTGTGGGCGTAAAAAAGCCGAAACCAAATTGTTGGTGGCTGGACTCGATGCGCATATTTGCGAGCGATGTGTTGAACAAGCCGTAGGGATTATCCAAGAGGAAAAAACGCACATCGATACGGCAACAACTTCTGCTGATATTCTACTCAAAAAACCCAAACAGATTAAAGCTTTTTTAGACGAATATGTCATTGGACAAGAGCGTGCCAAAAAAGTACTTTCGGTCGCTGTGTATAACCACTACAAACGGCTTACCCAAACCCACGACGATAACGATGTAGAAATCCAGAAAAGCAACATTGTTATTGCCGGGCAAACAGGTACAGGAAAAACGCTATTGGCAAAAACCATTGCCAAAATGCTGCAAGTACCACTTGCCATCGTAGATGCCACCGTACTTACGGAAGCGGGTTATGTGGGAGAAGATGTAGAAAGTATTTTGACACGCTTATTACAAGCCGCCGACTACGACCAGCAAAAAGCCGAAAAGGGCATTGTGTTTATTGATGAGATTGACAAAATTGCACGTAAAAGCGATAACCCTTCCATTACCAGAGATGTTTCAGGTGAGGGCGTACAACAAGCATTGCTAAAACTCCTGGAAGGAACCGTAGTAAACGTCCCACCAAAAGGAGGGCGTAAACACCCCGATCAGAAGTTTGTAGAAATTAATACGGAACATATTTTGTTTATCGCTGGCGGTGCTTTTGACGGCATCGAACGTCATATTGCCAAACGCATGAACATGCAAGCGGTGGGGTATAGTACTTCGGCTAAGCGAGAGAGCGTTTCTGAAGAAGCATTATTGGCACATATTACGCCATCTGATTTAAAAGATTTTGGATTGATTCCGGAAATTATTGGGCGTTTGCCTGTGCTAACACACATGAGCCAATTGAGCAAAAAAGCATTGCGCGCTATTTTGGTTGAGCCTAAAAATGCGTTGATTAAGCAATACAAACATTTGTTTTCTTTGGACGATATAACACTAACATTTGCACCATCCGCACTGGATTATATTGTGGAGCAAGCAATGCACTATGCGTTGGGCGCACGTGGATTGCGCTCCCTTTGTGAAGCCATACTTACAGACGCTATGTTTGAATTGCCAGGTACAAAAACCACCTCCCTAAAAGTGACCAAACGCTATGCCGAAAACAAACTTAGCGGAGTAGAGCTAAATCAGCTTAAAGCGGCTTCATAATACATAGGGCACTGAGCCTGTCTGCATGTCTTTTTTAGTTTTTTATGTTGTTCAGTTACGCATTAAATCACTGAATAACCCCCAACAACTCCTCCAAATACTCCCGGTTATTGGAAAGGCGTGGTACTTTATGCTGTCCACCGATTTTACCTTTTTGCTTCAGCCATTTGTAAAAGGTTTTAGGAGCTGCCACATGTAGTTTTAGCGGCATCAGTGTCATGTTTTTATAGCGTTTGGCCTCGTAGTCGGAGTTAATGCTTTGCAAGGCTTCGTCTAAGTCTGTAGCAAAGGCTTCGGGGTTTTGCGGCGGTTTTTTAAACTCTACAAGCCATTCGTGTCCGCCTTTTTCAGAGCCTTCCATAAAAATGGGCGCAGCGGTATAGTCCACCACTTGTAGCTTGTGTTTTTGGCAAACGGTTTCTAGTGCTTTGTCGGCATTTTCAATGACCAATTCCTCCCCAAATACATTGATAAAATGTTTGGTTCTACCTGTAATTTTAAAGCGATAAGGTAAAACAGAAGTAAAGCGAATGGTGTCGCCAATATGGTAGCGCCACAATCCGGCGTTGGTGGAAATAATTACGGCGTATTGTACGCCAACTTCAACCTCAGAAAGGGGTATTACACGCTCGTTTTTTGTGCCGTAGGTTTTCATGGGAATAAACTCATAAAAAATCCCGTAGTCCAGCATCAGTAAAAGTTCGTCAGAATGCAGTTGATCTTGCACGCCAAAAAAGCCTTCAGAAGCATTGTAGAGTTCCACATAATGAATGCTATCGCTAGGCAATAAAGTTTTGTATTGTTGTTTGTAAGGTAAAAAGTTTACGCCACCGTGAAAATAGACTTCCATATTGGGCCAAACGTCCAGGATGGTTTCCCGTCCGGTTTCTGCCAATACTTTTTGCAATAGCACCAACATCCACGAAGGAACACCCGCCATACTGCGAATATCTTCTTTGAGGGTTTCTTTTACAATCGCCTCCATTTTGGATTCCCATTCTGCCATCAACGACACTTTTTGACTGGGTGC
>CATAMV010000013.1 GCA_949487855.1 Bacteroidota bacterium | reverse complement strand
GCAATAGCATTCAAATTCACTGCAGCAGTATTCGATTTATTTGCAAAAAGGACCCCATTTTTATAAACCTCAAGATTTGCATCGCTTTCAGTAACTATGGTTAGCGTACCTCCAATGAATACTTTATTGCCAATTTTGTCAATTAGAGGTATATTATCAATGTTCCCTTTCGATGAACAAGACAAGGGCGGGACAAATACCAAGGCCTGATTTGCTACACTTTCGTAGCCTGTCGTTTGATAAACAAAAATCTTTTTGCTTGAATCTTTCGTTGTGATGTACATATTATCATTTGTAGCATCATAATCGTTATGATTAAAGACGAGGTATTGACCTTTGTTAAGTACTATTGGAGAAGTACTATTCCCCACATAAACATTTGTATTGTCACTGTCAGCAATCACGTACACATTTTCAGTTTGTGGGTCTCCAAGCCCTTTAACCACAATATATTCGTGACCAACTTTTTCGTAATCTGTAATTTGATCGAAACCGAAATCACGGTTGCCGAGCTCAATATTTCTTAATACAGTTCCTTCTATTGATCCAGTCACTACAACAATAGGCTTTTGAACACCTGTGCCGTTTGCGTCATCAGATGTAATTAGCGTACCTGTAAACCCTGACAACTGAGTTTCATTTATTGGGTCTATGTCTTCTGTGCTACTTGTAGTACCTAAAATCCACGTCTCGCCTTCATTTAAATCTTTTGTAATTGGAAACGAGCCGCTATATCCAATTATAGAAAGTCCCGCAGGAATTTCATCGATTTCAACTCGAGTATTGTCTTCAGTGGCAAGAATAGAAACAAAGTTTTCTCCAGAAGATGAATTACCATTTCGATTATATCCAACTGCTCCAATAAAGTTTGCAGGTCTATATCGCGTTCCTAAGGCAGCTTTCCCTTTGCTTACGTAGGCTCCAGAATGGTATTGTTCTGCTGAATCATTTGAAATTCTTTCTTCAGAATTGATTCTAAAAGACACATAGGCAACATCACTGGACTCAACAATGTAACCGTCTTTAATAACCGTGTTTGAGTAGGTTTCTAACTCTTTAACTAAAGGGCTGTTTATTCCGTTTAAAACGCTGTTGTAAACTGCGAACACCCAGGGGCTATCATTTTTAATACTTTTTGTTATCCAATCATCACGACTTCCTCCAATAGGCTTGATTGTAACATTTATGTATCCAGAACTAGGAGTAGAAATGTATAAGTATTGGTCACCTAAGTTTGATCCTGATCCAATAGGCGGAATATAATGCACCTTACTTAATTGCCCATAAACAGCAGTGGATACCCATAGCAGTAGCACAAAAACAACAATTCGTTTTATGGCGTTAAAGTGCATTTTCATAGGTTTGCGTAAATTGTACGAATATATGAAATCCTTGCATGCGCTTTAAATCGCTATCAACAACCTTCTTTTGGAGCTTTTTTGTATTATGTTTTTGTACAGCAAAAGCACAATTCCGTATGCCAGTTTACAAGGACTACCTCACCGATAATTATTATGTGTTACACCCTGCAATGGCGGGTGCACATTACGAAGGACTAAAGGTGCGTACTTCATATAGAACCCAGTGGTTGGGGATTGCCAACGCCCCGGCCATGCAAACGCTAAATGCGCATGCGCGCGTGGGAGATAAATCAGGCGTAGGGGGTTTGTTTTTTCACGATAAGAACGGTTTTCAATCGCAACTTGGTTTTCAAGGAACCTATGCGCATCACATTAATTTTTACAGAGGCCGCGATGAAGTCAATCAAATTTCTTTCGGTCTCTCTGTAGGGGGGTCTTTTCACCGTCACGACCAATCTAGTTTTAAACCAACAAATGACCCACAAATTACAGGGAATGATGTAAGCACCTCAAGTATGTATGCTGATGTTGGTTTTACATACAATTATATGTCGCTATATGCACATCTTACCATTCAAAACCTTGTGTTTGTTGGCAATAACATTACGGATCAGGTGTTGCTTAACAACCCAAAACGTCTATTGGCATCTGCGGGTAACTTCTTTGAAATTCAACCTTCCTGGGCGCTTGAGCCTTCGGTTTTGGTAGATTATATTGAGTATGTAGATAGGCCGAATATCGATATAAACTTAAAATCACATCACAGCATCCGTGAAACACAGTTTTGGGTGGGCAGTTCTTACCGAAAAGGACTTACAAGTACGCTAACTACAAATGGTACGGATCCATTTAGCGAACCGTTTTCTCAACTCACGGCATTATTGGGAATGAAAAGCAATCAATGGACATTTTCATACGCCTATACCGTGGGTATTGGAGCTATTAAAATCAATAATTCGGGCTTTCACCAATTTACACTCGGCATTGATATTTTAAGCGATGATTATAGACCAACACTCATTCGTGGAATTTTATAACGTATGAAAACACAATTAGCTGCTATAACCCTCTTTTTTTTAACAATATTTCCCCAGCATATAGTTGCCGCAGAGTGGGGTAAAACAGGGCACCGTGTTATTGGTAAGATAGCGCAAGCGCATCTTACACCAAACACAACCGCTGCGGTTGATGCGCTTCTTGACGGGATGTCGTTGGCTTTTGTGTCAACCTATGCAGATGAAATCCGTTCTGATAGCAGGTATGACTACCTCGACACTTGGCATTATGTCAATATGGATAAGAATACGCGTTATTCTGAGGCAAAGAAAAACCCCAATGGCGATATCATCACAGCAATCGATTATTGTGTTGACGTGCTTAAAAACCCTAAAAAATCGAAAGCTGACAAAGTGTTTCATCTTAAATTATTGGTGCATTTTGTAGGCGACATTCACCAGCCCATGCACGCCGGCAGAAAAGCAGATAAAGGGGGAAATAACATTGAACTTACTTGGTTTGGCAAACCAACCAATTTGCACCGCTTGTGGGATACGAATTTAATTGAGCATTACAAGATGAGTTATACTGAGCTCGCGGCACATTTGCCAAAACGTTCAGCAGAAGAAAATGAACATTGCATGGATGCACCGCCATTGGAGTGGGTAAACGAATCGCAAGATTTAGCTAACACGATTTATGCCAACACACCCATGCACGCCTCTCTAGGCTATGTATATCACTATCAATACTTTGACACAGTTCGAGTTAGATTACTGGATGCAGGACTCCGACTAGCAGCCACACTAAACGCCATTTTTGACTCGCCTGACGCTCGTTAGTAATTACACCAATACGAAACCTGCTGCAAAATTGTTGATAATGGCAAAAGCGACTTTTTGTAATTTACTTTAAATCAGAATTTTAAATCAAATTCATGTCGTTGACACCTGTTAATCGATAAACAATTCGTTAACAATAAATTGCCGTTTTTTTAAAGCCCATGAAATAAAATTGTATAAATGCTAATAACATGAAACGCATAGATCTTGAACACTATAAAATTTGCTTGATTAACAACCATTCTTTGCAGGTCCAAATTGACAGGCTTATTAAGGACTCCTTTGAAAGCTATTGCAGCAATAAAAACATCATGTACAATGATGCAGACGTCCAAATGGAAGACTATAGAGAAGCCTATTCTATTTCGTTAAATTACTTGTTTAAGGAAGTAAACGAGTGGTAGGTTTTTTCGTTCAATTTTGTACTTTGGCTTAAAAGCCAAAATGCTAGAAATAGAACGTAAGTTTTTAGTCAACAATGTGCAAGCTTGCCTTGAAATGGCCACTGCTTCATTTGCCATTTTTCAAGGATACCTCTCTGTTGACCCTGCGCGAACTGTTCGGTTGCGTATTCAAAATAACCATGCTTTTTTGACTATAAAAGGCGCTTCTTCTTCTGATGGTACTACAAGGGTAGAGTGGGAAAAAGCCATTTCAATTGATGAAGCCAACACCCTGCTACCGCTTTGCCTCCAGGGCAGCATTCAAAAAACCCGTTACCATGTGCCGTTTAATAACTTTCTTTTTGAAATAGATGTATTTGAGGAAGCCTTATTGGGATTGGTACTTGCTGAAATTGAACTTAAAAGCGCAGCTCAAAAAGTAGAACTCCCAGATTGGATAGGCAAAGAAGTTACAGCAGACAAACGCTACTATAACAGTTCTTTGGCACAATACGGCATGCCAACCTAAAACCCTAAATCGCTGAGGTCTTCGTCTTCAAAAAACGACTTTTCTTGACGTTCCACTGAAAGCGAATCACAATCTAACGGAATAGAAACATAATCGGGTGCTTCAAATGCATCTTTTGAAACCACAAGTGTGGAATCTGCATAGCAAGCTTTCATATAATTTGCCCATATAGGTAGCGCCATGGTGGCACCTTGTCCATACGCAATAGTTTCAAAGTGTATGGATCGATCTTCGCCACCCACCCAAACGCCAGTTGCCAAATTGGGGACCATTCCAATAAACCAACCATCGCTTTGGTTTTGTGTAGTTCCTGTTTTCCCAGCAATCGGATTGTCAAATTCATAGGGATAGCCCGTAACCACATCTCTAAAAATGGGATTCGCTTTATCAGCCCCACGGTGTCGTAACCGCACTCCTGATCCAGCCTCAGTTACCCCTTCAAGCAATTTTAGTGTAACATAAGCAGATTCTTCACTCAAAACATCTTTGGTTTCGGGAGCCGTTTGAAAAATTACGGTACCGTTTTTATCCTCAATACGCGTAACAACAACGGGTTTTACATAGATTCCTTTATTGGCAAAACTCGAATACGCACCAACCATTTCGTACACACTTAAATCGGCCGAGCCCAAGGCAATTGCGGGAACATTTGGGATGGGTGAACTCACCCCAAGATTACGCACCAAATTTACTACGGGCCTTGTTCCAACCTTATCTATTAATCTGGCGCTAATCGTATTAACCGAATTCGCAAGTGCATTTTTTAAGGTACGCTTTCCAATGTATCGATCACCAGAATTTTTTGGGCACCATGCGTCGTGTGCGCCAAACTTAGCGGGCTCTACACAATAGTAGCCATCTGGAAGCGAATCGCAAGGAGACACTTTTAGTTGGTCAATAGCAGACGCATATACAAAAGGCTTAAATGTTGACCCTATTTGACGCTTCCCTTGCATGACGTGATCAAATTGAAAATGACGATAATCAACGCCCCCAACCCAAGCTTTTACGTGTCCAGTTTGCGGCTCCATAGACATCATCCCAGCACGCAAAAAATGCTTGTAATAACGGATAGAGTCCGTAGGAGTCATGATGGTGTCAATATCACCATTCCAGCTAAAAACTTCCATTTGAAGCGGATCTTCAAAACTGGCTAAAATGGTTTCCTCATCATGTCCTTGGGCTTTCATTTTGCGCCATCTTTCAGACCTGCGTTTGGCCTGATTCATAATCGCTTCAACTTCACTTTTATCTACATCCAAAAAGGGCGCAGTTTTATTAAACTTAGGGGCGTTTTGTCTAAAAAATTCTTTTTGCAAATTGGGCATATGCGCTGCAACGGCACCCTCGGCATAGGTTTGTAACCTCGAATCTATGGTGGTGTAAATGCTGAGTCCGTCCAAGTAGAGGTTATAAAATGTGCCATCTTCTTTTGGATTGTTGGCAATCCATTCGCGCATAAACTGCTGCAAATAGCCTCTAAAATACGTGGCTATTCCTTCGCGATGCGACTGTGGATTAAAGTCAAGCGTTATGGGCAGTGCAGCCAACGAATCGCGTTGTTTTTCATTGATAAGATTATTGCGCAGCATTTGTTGGTACACAATATTCCGCCTGTCGCGTACCATTTCGGGACGGCGTAACGGATTGTAAAGCGAAGAATTCTTAAGCATCCCCACGAGCATGGCAGATTCGCTCAAATCCAACTCAATAGGTTTTTTTGAAAAGTAAATTGAACTTGCAGAACGAAGGCCGTCAGCACTGTAATTAAAATCATAAATGTTGAGGTACATGGTTATGATTTCGTTTTTGGTATAACGTCTTTCTAGTCGAACGGCAATGACCCACTCCTTGATTTTTTGTGTTATGGCTTCTACTACATTTCGTGAACGCACACCCACAAAAAGTTGTCTGGCAAGCTGTTGCGTAATGGTACTTGCACCTCCTTTTTTACCTAAATAAAACAGCGCTCGCGTTGCGCCGCGAAAATCAATTCCAGAATGATTGTAAAAACGCTCATCTTCTGTTGCAATTAGCGCATCTATCATGTTTGTTGAGATTTCATGAAATGAAATGGGCGTTCGATTATCGTTAAAGTAAAACTTTCCTAAAACGGTGTCATCAGCAGAAATAATTTGCGTAGCCAAATTGGTTTTGGGGTTCTCCAATTGACGAAAATCGGGCATGGACCCAAGCAGTCCAAGTGAGGCTGCTCCAAAAATAGAAGCGATACCCAAAACGATACCACCAAAGGCAATCCATATAAGGCGAATAAATTTTCTGTATCCTTTTTTAGTAGTCATGTAAAATGGGGTTTAATGCGATTCCAATTTGATGAATTCCATGTAATGTTTTATCGGCAACTAATTTTTCAGCAGCACGTACTGCTGGTCGTATGCGAAATTGATACACGCCAGGTTCATCTAATAAAAAACGTTCCACAAACGGCAAGTGGTGCTCTTTTATATAAAGTCCTTTGCCCAACCATCGCCCACCGGGTTGTGCTAACACATAGCTTATTGTGTCTGTTTTTTCAATGCCTTTTGGGTTGCGCCATACTGCAATCAAATGGATGTTTGAAAACGGATAATCATCGTCGTGGCGTAAGATCCAATTGAGCGAAACTTCTTTTTCGGGGAGTCGGTTGGTGTAGCTAAACTCAACCCATTGTTCTTGGTTCCAGCCGCCTTCGGGTATTTCATCAAACAGCAACTCCTCTTGGCTGGAACATCCTACCAATGACAGTATTGAGGCAATAAGAAAAACTGTTTTTATCACGACTGATTAACCGTCTTTAAATGATGTGCGCGTCCTTTTTTGAATATTTTATTGCTGTTTTGTTTTCCTTTACGCAATGCCTTTTGCTCCGCTTCTGGAAGCGCAACAATTTCGGCACAAGTATCAGAACAGCAATTGTCAAGTTTTTCAGCACAAGTGGGACATTGAATAAACAACAAATGACAAGCTTCGTTGGCACAATTGACATGTGTGTCGCATGCAGTACCGCACTGGTGACACCTAGCAATTACATCTTCTGAAATAGTTTCGCTCCTACGCTCATCAAACACAAAATTCTTTCCAACAAACTTGTTTTCAAGACCTTGGTTTTTGACTTGACGCGCATATTCAATAATGCCTCCTTCAAGTTGATATACGTTCTTAAAGCCTTTGTGTTTAAAGTATGCACTGGCTTTCTCACAACGAATTCCACCCGTGCAATACATCACCAAGTTTTTATCTTCTTTATGTTCAGCAAGGTCTTCTTCAATAATGGGTAAGGAATCACGAAACGTATCCACATCAGGCGTGATAGCCCCTTCAAAATGACCAATCTCACTTTCGTAATGATTCCGCATATCCACCACTATGGTATCGTCTTGATTGGTAAGCGTGTTAAACTCAGAAGCATTTAGGTGAACGCCTTTGTTGGTGACATCAAAAGTGTTGTCATTTAAGCCATCCGCCACAATTTTATCGCGCACTTTTATCTTGAGTTTTAAGAACGATTTATTGTCTTGCTCAAGTGCAATGTTAAGGCGAATTCCTTTTAAAAAATCAATGCTATCAAGGTGTTTCTTAAACGCGTCAAATTTGGGTGCAGGCACCGATAGTTGCGCATTTACTCCTTCGTGAGCAACATATATACGCCCCAAAACATCTAATGCAATCCATGAAATAAAAAGATGGTCGCGGAATTCTTCGGGATTGCCAATGTACGCATAGGCATAAAACGATAAGGTCAGGCGTTCTTCGCCAGCCGCATCTATAAGGGCAGCGCGCTCTTGCGCGCTTAATGTGTTGTACAGTTGCATGCTATACAGTATTAAGATTATTCAGCAAAGGTATCAAATTAAAAATGCGCACAAAAAAGGCAGAGCCATAGAAAAATTGTACTTTAGCAAGAAGCTAAAAAAATGAAGCATGAGTAACGAAAAAGACGCAAAACTTAAAGCACTTCAGTTAACCTTAGACAAATTAGATAAAGCCTATGGTAAAGGTGCGGTCATGAAAATGGGCGACAGCGTTATTGAACAAGTAGAAGTTATTTCTTCAGGATCGCTTGGTCTTGATGTGGCGTTAGGCGTTGGTGGATATCCACGCGGTAGAGTTGTTGAAATCTACGGTCCAGAATCTTCCGGTAAAACAACGCTAACATTACACGCCATTGCAGAGTGCCAAAAAGCAGGCGGTATTGCTGCATTTATAGATGCAGAGCACGCTTTTGATCGTTATTACGCCAAAAGCTTGGGCGTAGAGATTGACGACCTCATTATTTCCCAACCCGACCACGGTGAACAAGCGTTGGAAATTGCGGATAACCTTATTCGGTCTGGAGCAGTTGATATTGTGGTAGTTGACTCGGTAGCAGCATTAACACCAAAAAGTGAAATTGAAGGCGAAATGGGTGATTCCAAAATGGGACTACACGCAAGACTGATGTCACAAGCCCTGCGTAAACTCACAGGATCTATTAGCAAAACAAACTGTACCGTTATTTTTATCAATCAGCTACGTGAAAAAATTGGTATTATGTTTGGAAACCCTGAAACTACAACGGGGGGAAATGCACTAAAATTTTATGCCTCGGTACGTTTAGATATTAGACGTTCAACTCAAATCAAAGATACCAATGGCGCTGTGATGGGGAATAAAACCCGCGTGAAAGTGGTAAAAAACAAAGTTGCTCCTCCATTTAAAACGGTAGAGTTTGACATCATGTATGGCAAAGGAATTTCGCGTATTGGCGAGTTGTTAGACATTGGTGTAGAAGCAGAAATCATCAAAAAAAGCGGATCGTGGTTTAGTTATGGCGACACCAAATTGGGTCAAGGAAGAGACGCGGTTAAAACACTTTTGGATGACAATCCAGAACTTGCTGAAGAAATTGAGGTAAAGATCAAAGATATTATCGCAGCTGCCGAGTAATGGCAGCGCCATCAGCAATTATAACATTAGGCTTAGCATAAAATACTGACTGCTGTTTGGCAGCCCATTCGAAAGCTCTGTTGTTGCAAAATCAAAACCATAGAGTAGCCTGTAGTTCTTTTTTATCAGGTATGAGAAAGCGAAACCTAACGTGCTTCTAAAATTAATATTTGTTGTAAACCCAATTTTTTCTTTGTAAACCCAATCACTTTTTAGAAGTAATGCAGCAGGCGCCCCCTTGGCATTTACAAACAATAAAGAAGCATCCATGCTTAATCCTTCAACCTTTTTTAGCGCTATATTTTTCCTTCCTAAATTTATATACGTATGCAAACGTCTTTTGTACACAATATCGTAGTCATTTTTATAGGTAAACACAGAAGTGAATATACTTGGGCTTGAGACAGAGGCAAACCAATTATCATATCGCAACGAAACTCCAAGCCCCATATTTGGAAATACGGAATTAAAGTTTCCATTATAAACAGGGTCTCCTTGATCATAGATGTTGAGCATCGTGTTGTCAAACTTTATTGTTCGAATACCACCTGCAATACCTAAGTCAACAAACAGCTTTTCTGTTGCTTTTAAAGAATAAGAATAAAACCCCGAAACTTCGGTTTGTGATTGCGCACCAATGACATCATCACTAAAGATTCCCCCATAAGATATTTTATTGTCTTTGGTGTTAATTCGAGCAGACAAAAAAGTAGTTCCAGGTGCTCCTGTAAAACCAATCCATCGTGAGGTATGAAATAAATCAAACGTTTTGGTGGTTACGTATTGTGCAGGATTGTAAGCCAGTGGAATATTTGAAATTTCCGAAAGACGTAAGTTATCCTGTGCGTGGATTGAACCGCTAAAAATTACAGTAAATAGAATGAATTTAAGCTTCATAATTAATTAGCAACAAGATTAATAAAACCATTTTCAGTTATTAGCTCTCCATCGGAAGGACGCAAGAAGGAAAACGTATAGAAGTAGGTACCCATAGGTAAAACCTTTTTGTTACCCAATGTGCTATTGATGTTTGAATAGCCTCTAAAATAATTATTGTTCACTCCATAGTTTGACGTCTTAAACACAACGCGCCCATTTCTATTGTATATTACCAATTCGTTTTCTGGGAAGTACTCAATATTCTCTATAATTAGCTTTTCGTTTAAGCCATCCCCGTTTACAGAAAGGGCGTTATAAACTACCGCGGTACACGGGTTAACAACCACATCAAATGCAGTTCTAATGGTGCTTTCACACCCTGTTTGGGGGTCTATTGCAGCTGCGTAATATGTATCTGTTTCAAGAGGAGTTTCCGCTGCAAGCGGCGTTTCAGAGATTAAAGAACTGTACCAAACAACTAGTTCTGCATTCGTTTTTAAATCTGCCAAGGTATAAAACCCGTCACTACAAAAATTATTTGAAGGCTCTAGCATTTGAGGTGCTGGCGTGTCGTTGATAAAAACTTCAATTGGTGTCCCAAAACTTCTACAAGCATAGCGATCTATTGCCGAAGCCTCACTAATAATAACTTCATTGTGTGCATAATAAACAGTTCCGTTCACCAATGCTGTTGTAGGATCTAATTCAACTAGGCCATCGGCGCTATACCATTTAAGATTGTTGGCATATACTTCGATATCCATTAATGTTGGCGCATCATATACACAAAAGTATTGCTGCTCTTCAGCAACTGGCATGTCCATTGTGTTTGGTGTAACAACAATAGAAGATGTAATACTACCAATACAACCGTTTCCATCAGCAACAATAGTGTAGTCATAGCCTGTTTCATAAACCACATCATCAGGAATCCCAACAATTTCAATTATGTTACTAGATAAGCTCCATGTCACACCTGGTGGTAACCCCGAAATAGTGGCATTCGTTGCTCCATCTCTCAATTGATATTCTATTTTTTCAATTGGCGTAGCCCCACAAACAAGTTGATTTTGTGTTTGCAAGTGACTTATCAGCTCCACAGTAGATTGTTGATTTATCGTAAGTGAACCCGTCAAAAAACTTGTATTACACGATGTCGTTGTGGCAAAGGAAATCAAAACCTGCTCGGGACTGGATATGTTAGCAGTTGGTGTTCCGGAAACAGACAGTATTTTGGTTACATTATCAAAAGAATAGCTTACGCCAACAGGCAGACCAGTGATACTTGAAAAATCAGTTCCTCCCTCGAGAGCTATTAAAATAGGCGCAATAGCCTCTCCCTCACACAGTACTTGATCAAGCGCACCACTAGACGGCAGTAGCGTTAACTCTGCCATAGGTTGTACGGTAATGGTATCTCTCAAGATTTGCTCATCACAACCACTACCACTCGTAGTAACGGCATAATTGTATGTGGTTTCTGAGGCAATATCATCTGTTGGCGTTCCTTCAATACTCAACACTTTGGCGGTTGCGTCGTAAGAGAAATTCACACCGTTAGGAAGTCCAGATACCGTAGCATTTGTAGCACCACCACCAACAGTAAACGAAATAG
>CATAMV010000012.1 GCA_949487855.1 Bacteroidota bacterium | reverse complement strand
ATTTATTATCTTCAATTTCTTTGTGAAACTCAACGAGCTTTCCGTCTTTGAGTAAGGCAAAATCAACTGCAGAGGATCGTGAACGAATAATTAGTTCTTTACTCACAATTATGATTTTTTAGTTCCACAGTAAGTGGAACAATTGAACAATTTATTTCGGTGGGAATTAATGCTAGTGTGAACAAGACTAGGAGAGAATTCCGTGTCAAAGAACGGGTGTCGTTCAGGGGGTTAAAAGCCTACTTTTTCTTATGTCGATTAGCACGGCTTCTTTTCTTACGCTTGTGCGTGGCTACCTTGTGTCTTTTTCTTTTTTTACCACTTGGCATATGTTATGTTCTAAATAATTAATAAAATGTGGTCGTTACTCAACGGCCACTTTTGTTTTTACTTCATCCAAAAAATCCTTTGACGGCTTGAATGAAGGAATGTTGTGTGCTGGAATATCTATGGTCACGTTTTTGGATATGTTACGTCCTTTTTTGGCTTTGCGAGTTTTAATCACAAAGCTTCCAAATCCACGTAAATATACGTTCTCACCAGATTCAAGTGCACCTCTAACTTCTTTCATAAAATGATTTACAATTTCTTGTGCATCATTTTTTTCTACTCCTAATTTGTTTGAAATATTTGTTACAATTTCAGCTTTTGTCATCCTTAAAATTTTTAGTGGTTGTAAATTTTAGGTGCGCAAATATAAAAAATTTAATTGATACGTTGACACTAACTTAACCACACAAATTTTCTTTCTTTAAGCGTACTTTTGACACAATGAACATATTCACTTCCAAATTGTTAGCATGGTATGCGCAGCATAAGCGGGACTTACCGTGGCGTCAGACCAAAGACCCGTATTGCGTTTGGATTTCAGAAGTTATTTTACAACAAACCCGAGTTGCACAAGGATTACCCTACTACTACCTGTTTTTGGATCGATTTCCTACTGTAAATGATCTTGCTAAAGCAAATGAAGATGAAGTTTTAAAACTATGGCAAGGATTGGGCTATTATTCTCGAGCTCGCAACTTACATAAAGCAGCAAAAGTAGTAACTACCATGCACAATGGTGTATTCCCAAGTTCTTTCAAAGAATTATTAGCATTACCGGGGATTGGGCCCTATACCGCAAGCGCAATTGCTTCTTTCTGCTATGAAGAGCCAAAAGCAGTGTTAGATGGAAACGTGTTTCGAGTTTTAGCTCGTTATTTTGATGTAGATATACCGATTAATCTACCTAAAGGAACTCGATATTTTCAGGACCTGGCACAGTCGTTAATTGATGTAAAAAAGCCAAGTATTTACAATCAAGCTATAATGGAGTTTGGAGCCTTACATTGCACTCCAAAACAACCGCTTTGCAACACGTGCCCACTTGAAAATAAATGCCAATCTAAAGCCAAAAACACGATTGCGCTACGTCCTCAAAAAATTAAAGCTAAACCAGTAAAACATCGTTTTTTCCATTATTTAGTTCCTTTTGACAATGGACAAAACACCTTACTTGATAAAAGAGTAGGTAAAGATATTTGGCATGGATTATACGAGTTTCCACTTGTTGAAGCAGATCATGTTTTGACTGAAGAAGAACTTAAATTACATCCTAATTTGCCCACCTGGGCAGCGAATGCAACATGGATAAAATTTGAAGATGACGTGATAACACACAAACTGTCACATCAAACCCTACACACGCATTTTTGGATTTTGGAAGACATCGAAAAACAACTTCCAACGCCGTGGAGCGAGATTCAAAATTTTGGTGTCCCACGACTTATTGAACGATTTTTGCAGAAGTTCAATCGATAGTGTACATTTGATTTAAAATCTATTATGAGCGGAACATTGAATAAAGTTATGTTGATTGGACATTTAGGCGATAATGTCAAGGTCACCTATTTTGACGGTGGTAATTGCCTGGGACGATTTCCTATTGCTACCAACGAATCCTACACGAGCAAACAAACAGGCGAAAAGGTAACCAATACCGAGTGGCACAACGTTGTGGTCCGAAACAAAGCCGCTGAAATTTGTGAAAAGTACCTCAAGAAAGGCGATCGTGTTTATGTAGAAGGCCGAATTAAAACGCGTAAATGGCAAGGAGAAGATGGTAAAGACCGTTATTCAACAGAAATCCATGTAGATGATTTTACGTTCTTAACACAACGCCCAACAGACGCGGCTGCTACACCAGCGCAGCAAACGCAACAACAACCGGCTCAGCCTACCCAACCTGCAAGCAATGACGACTTGCCGTTTTAAATTTTAATCGTTGGAGTTACCCTATTTGGTCTTAGGCTTTGAAACGTTTGAAACAGCAAAAGTGATTTTACTTTTACTGCTTCTTCTTGGTTCTGCACTTGTTTCAGGTTCTGAAGTGGCTTTTTTTTCACTAGCTCCTTCCTATGTTAAACAAGCAACAAAGTCCTCAAATAAATCTGAGCGCATCATTGCTCATTTGCGTAAAAACCCAAGACGACTATTAGCCATAATTTTATTACTCAATAACTTGATTAATATCGCTACAGTGCTTGTTTTTGCGTCGCTGACATCTTTATTTTTTGAACGTATTCAGCAACCTTGGTTACGCTTTTTACTAGAGATTGGAATTATAACTAGCGTAGTACTGTTGTTTGGTGAAATATTACCAAAAATATACGCTAATAAAAATCCAAAAGGGTTTGCTAAGCGTATGGCAGTACCCATTTACGCTTTAGATCAGTATGTGTTTTTCGCTCTCACATACCCCATGAGTTATTTGACATTTGTACTTCAAAAACGTCTGGGAAAAACCAAGTCAAATATCTCTGTTGATCATCTTTCGCAAGCTCTTGAGATGACCGATGATTCTGAAACCACTAAAGACGAGCAAAAAATCTTAAAAGGAATTGTAACTTTCGGAAACACAGAGACCAAGCAAGTGATGTGTCCACGGATAGATGTTTTTGCACTGGAACAGAAAACCACATTTCCCGAAGTTATTGAGCAAATTGTTGCAAAAGGTTTTTCGCGTGTTCCTGTTTTTGACGAAACTATTGATACTGTTGTTGGAGTACTTTACGTTAAAGATTTACTGCCTCATTTAGGGAGGACTAAATTTGATTGGGTTACTTTATTACGCGAGCCATACTATGTTCCCGAAAATAAAAAATTGGATGATCTGTTGGAAGAATTTCAGTCAAAGCGAATTCATTTGGCAATAGTGGTTGACGAATACGGAGGGACTTCAGGAGTAATATCACTTGAAGACGTTATTGAGCAAATTGTAGGCGATATTAGCGATGAATTTGACGAAACTGACATAAGCTATTCCAAATTAAACGACACAACTTTTGTTTTTGAAGGAAAGACATCACTTAAGGATTTTTACAGTGTTTTAAAGCTCGATAATATAGCAGAATTTGAAACAAGTAAAGGAGAATCGGAAACCATTGCAGGCTTTGTTTTGGAGCAATTGGGTTCATTTCCTAAAGTGAAAACCGTATTAAAGTTCAAAAACGTGATGTTTACTATTGAAGCTGTGGACCGAAAACGGATTAAACAATTAAAGGTAAAAATCCAAACATGAAACGTTTCGTTTTTTTAGTTTTTTTCATTTTTGGCTGTCAGTCAACTACACCAAAACCAAAAGCACAACTTGCGTTGAAGTACCCAATTCCGCAATACGAACCAATAATAAATAATTGCACATATACATTTGAACACAACCAATTGGCAATGCCAAAGATGTTGTCTTCATGTGGTATAATTTTAGAATATACCTCGCTGAATGCAAACTTATACCTTACTTATTTTGACTTAACCAAGTTTTCGTTAGACACGTTATTGTTAGACTTTGACAAGCGCTTAAAAATGTTTGGAAAGCAAGCGTTTCAAGTTTACGAAAGCGCTTACGAAAACAAAGCACAAAACGTGTTGGGATCCTGCATTATTATTGTGGGGGATTCTCCATCAAATTTACATTTTTTTGGCACAGACACTCAAAAACATTACCTCACAGGTTCACTCCTGTTCGAAGCAGCGCCGAACTACGATTCTTTATCCCCAGCCATTGCATACATTAAAAAAGATGTGCAAAGGCTTTTCGAAACTCTTTACTGGGATTAAGATTTATCCTTTTTAGAGGCACAACATGCTTTTTGGCAATCTGCTGCACAAGCTTTTTTGTGCATCTCTTTTTTACCGTCTTTGCAGCATTTCTTTTCACAAGATTTATCACACGTTTTTTTGTCTTTACAACAAGATTTTGTGCAATTTTTATCACATTTCTTACCTTCTTGAAGGTTTTTGTATGGCGAATCAGCCGTTGCGTTACCAACTTTGTAATCTGCACCGAGTCCTTCAATAGTTGTACGTATGGCATCAAATGAAGTTTCAGATGGATTAAAAGAAACATAGGCAGTTTTTCCTTCGAAATCTACTTTGGATGATATTACACCTTCAGATGCAGCTACTTTCTTTTCAATACGTGCTGCGCATCCAACTTCGCAAGTCATGCCTTCAATTGGGAAGGATATGTGCGACAAGTCAGCAGATAGTTCTATCTTTTTATCTTCGGTTTGTGTAACGGTTTTTTTCTCTGGCTTTGGAGCTGTTGTACAACTTACAAATAGTAAAATTAACAGGTAGTATATAGGGCGTTTCATAATATTAAGATTTTATCAAATATAGGAAAATATTGCAATTTCTCATCGATTTTCACCAGTTTTGCCTGCTATGCAAAAGATTCCGCAAAACAAATGGCTCTACCTTTTTTTACTTTCAGTAATTTGGGGAAGTTCATACATACTTATAAAACGCGGACTAATTGGACTCACGCCCATTCAGTTGGGCAGCGTACGCATTGTTTTTAGTACAATTTTTTTAATGATAATGGGGTACAAATCGCTAAAAGGGCTTACCAAAAATGAGTGGAAGTGGCTGGCAATTACGGGGTTTTTAGGTACTTTTTTTCCATCTTTCTTTTTTGCTTTTGCTCAGCAATATATCGACTCTGCAGTTGCAGCCATAATGAATTCGCTTACGCCAATATTTACATTGTTAGTAGGGGTTGCTTTTTTTGCTACAAAAATCTTAACAAGACAATATGCAGGCGTTTT
>CATAMV010000011.1 GCA_949487855.1 Bacteroidota bacterium | reverse complement strand
GAACATGAGCATGGAATGGCATTGAATATTGAAGGACAAAATTCACAAAACTTTTATACGGTATTAAGTGGTCTTGCTGGGCAGGCCCCAACAAACATCAATGAAAATACCCATTATGGAAAAGAGCTGCAATACATTGTAAACACAGACGCTTTTGCTAACACTTACGCAAGTTCTATTGAGACTGCTTACAATGCGGGATCTAATTATAATAATGCCTCTGGGTACCCAAGTACAGACTTAGCTGACCAGTTAAAAACAGTAGCAAAGCTTATGCGAGGTGGCATTGATACCAAAATTTATATGGTTACTATTGGCGGGTTTGACACCCACAACAATCAAAATGAGAGTAGCGGAAATGTAAATGGGAAGCACACAGAACTGCTAACAGAACTTTCAGGAGCTGTAGATGCCTTTATTGAAGATATAAATTCAGACTCCATAGGAGACGATGTGGTTGGACTTACTTTTTCTGAATTTGGTAGAAAAGCAAAACAGAATGGAAATTTAGGTACTGACCACGGCGAAATTGCACCTATGTTTGTTTTTGGAAAAGCAGTACAGCGCGGTGTTTCAGGAAATAACGTTGACTTAACAGAAGCCACTAGCAATAATAACTGGCAAATAAAAACAGTCCAACACGATTACAGACAAGTTTTTTCGACCCTAATGCAAGACTTCTTGGGTGCTGACAATAATGTTGTTGACAATGCATTCTTTGACCATACAAACACAAAAAGTTTTACAGATAACAAACTTTCTGAAATTGTAAAACCTTCTTACTTTGTTGAACCCACCTGTTATGCATTAAGTGCAAATAAAGCGCCAGAAGAATCCATTTGGGCTGTATATCCTAATCCTGTCTATGACAAAATTTATATTGATTCGTTTGCAGATGCTAACGATGTAAAGTACAAGCTTTTTGAAACAAGCGGTAGGTTATTAGGACAAGGAAGTGTAAATCTAAACAGAGGATATGGGGCAATAGATGTATCACACTTGAATAATGGTGTTTACGTGTTATCGCTTTCAGACGGCGTTAAATCAGCAACTAAAAAAATCATTAAGGGGAACGCTTAAGTCGACGTTTTACTCCTGAATATAAACAACATACCAGTTGTCATTAAAAGCATTTGTGTGTTTTGCTAGTGCTATTTGTTGCTGATTTTTACGCATAAAGGATTAATCTCCCACGTAACGAATTTAATTTTTGATTGCGCAATGCCAAAAAAAATTACAGTGCCGCTATGGTATTTTTTGGCGTTTTTATGATAATATCTTACTTGATGAATCCCTATTTTTAACTTAGATTTACTGCTTTAAACATCATACATCATTTAATCAAACCGCTACAGCCATTGCTTTTAAGACTTATTACTGTTGTCGTTTGCTTAAACTCTTGCACATTTTCTAAACCTAAGCAAGTGGAACAAAAAAAAATGCCTGTGTCTGAAAATAACTCAAAAATAACATCACACACACTAAAAAACGCAAATGGCGTACGTGTGGAAATATTAAATCTTGGCGGCATCATCAAATCTATTAAAGTTCCCAACAAACAGGGTCTTTTAGAAGATGTTGTTTTGGGGTTTGACAACGCTGCTGATTACCTGAAGCCTCACCCCTACTTTGGTGCGATTGCTGGAAGGTATGCCAACAGAATTGACAACGGTACTTTTACATTGGATAACAAAACATATACCCTTGCGCAGAATAATGGCTCAAACCATTTGCATGGAGGAATCGTGGGTTTTGATAAAGTTCTGTGGGATGTTAGTCCCTTTGAACACGAAGACGGAGTTGGCGTTACGCTTCATTACCTATCTGAAGATATGGAAGAAGGGTATCCCGGAAACTTG
>CATAMV010000010.1 GCA_949487855.1 Bacteroidota bacterium | reverse complement strand
TATATTATAGGCTATACGAGCAATCTCGGCAGAGTTAAAAAAGAAGTGATAAAATAGGTAAAAAGTGCCGAGAAAGTGCCGAGAACAGGGTAAAATTTCGTATATTTAAGTATCAATTACTTGTGAGTATAGCTTAATAGCGAAGTTGGTAAGTAAAGAAGAAAACCCCTCGATTTCTCGAGGGGTTTATACTGGGTGGAAGACCGGTCTCGAACCGGCGACCTCTAGAACCACAATCTAGCGCTCTAACCAACTGAGCTACAACCACCATTTTGTAGGATGCAAATGTACTACGTTTTTACAAATTCAAAAAAGGAATTACACTAAATCGCTAATGGCATTCACGCCTACCAAACGACTAGTCGTAAAGCCCTCTGCGTAATCAACACCAATCAAGCGACCCAAATCTGCAGCACGATACCTTATGCTATTCAAAAAGTTTGCTGTACTTATGGGTGTTTCAGGCTCGGTACTGTCAGGAGTATAAAACTGTGAGCTATAGGCTTTTACTGCTTTAAGCTTTAGTTCCATTTGAGTACTGATATCTACCACAAAATCGGGCGTAACATTATTCCATTGAATGTAATGATACAGTTGTTTTGGGCGCCAATGTTGTTGCTTTTGCCCTTCAAATGAAGTTTCAATTTTTTGTAAACCACTTAAAAAACAACTTTCTGTAACCAGTGCAGCTGCCCTTCCGTGATCGGGATGCCTGTCGCTAACAGCATTACACAACACCATTTCGGGTTGTAAGTGACGGATGTACGCTATTAATTTTTCTTGATGCGTACGATCATTTTGAAAAAAACCATCTGCAAAATCAAGATTGAAACGCGCAGACACACCTAAAATATCGGCTGCATTTGCCGCTTCTTTTTGCCGAATTTCTGCACTGCCTCGTGTGCCTAACTCACCTTTAGTAATATCTAAAATAACAACAGTTTTTCCCGCAGCAATTTCTTTGGCAAGCGTACCAGAACAGGACAACTCTACATCGTCGGGGTGTGCGCCAATGGCTAAAATATCAACTTTCATTTTAACTTTTTATCCAATTCAATATACTTGAATCATCGGGTTGTGTACGGGGAGAGATAACATCTATCAAAACACCATTTTCGTCAATTAAATATTTTTGAAAATTCCAACTTACCGAACTGTCTTTTACGCCATTTTTTTCTTTTTGTGTTAAAAAAGCATATACCGGATGTTGGTTTTTTCCTTTCACGCTAATTTTTGACATCATGGGAAATGAAACACCATAATTTTGCTTACAAAATGCTTTGATTTTTTCATTCGTACCTGGTTCTTGCCAAATAAAATTATTGGCGGGAAATCCTAAAATTACAAAATTTTGGTCTTTATATTTTCGATACAGGGCTTCGAGTTTTTCATATTGCGGCGTAAGGCCACATTTTGAGGCCGTATTTACAATCATTACCTTTTTACCTTTTAAAGAAGCAAGAGAAAAAGATTCGCCGTTGATATCTTCAACGGTAAAGGAATGTATGGAGTTTTTCATAGCTGCAGGTTGGGCATAAGATGTGGACGCACAAAGCAGCAAAATACTAATAATGCGCATAAAACAATTTTTAAGCGAAGTTAAGGAATTCGTATTGAATCAATATTTAAACGATTTCGGCACTAAGTCCAGCCGCATGTAAACGAATACACTTGGGTTCCAACTCATCATAAGAGCCGCGCTTTACCGAACATTTTCCTTTGTAATGGACAATAAGCGAGCATTGCTCGGCTTGCTCAGGAGTGTGATCACAAACCTCAATCAATGTTTTAATTACGTGATCAAAGGTATTAACCTCGTCGTTGTATAGGATAATTTCGTGTAAGCGCGATGACTCCACTGCCAAATCGTACTGCGGTTGCCCTTGTTCTTCGGTTTGATCAAAACGTATCATCTTTACTAAATTATAAATTTTAGACAAACCCAGCCCGCTTTTTCTGAATTCCCTTCAAATTGCAAACCGTTTTTTCTGGCTAAATCGATAAGTACCTCAACATCTTTTATGTGAAATCCAGATAGTAACAAGATGCCATTTTTATTAAGAAGCCTTGCGTATTTCGGCAAGTGATCTAGCAATACATTGCGATTTATATTGGCCAGTAACACATCAAAATTTGTAGCAACTGAATCAATAGTATCCGTGCTAAAGGAAATATCAAATATCCCATTTTTTGAGGCATTTTCTTTCGCATTTTCTACACACCAATCTTCAATATCAACTCCATATACAGAAGTTGCACCCATCTTTTTGGCAGCAATAGCCAAAACGCCCGTTCCTGTACCCACATCAAAAACCGATGTGTTAGAAATGTTTAATTCTAGTAATTGTTCCAACATCAATTGTGTAGTGGCATGATGCCCTGTTCCAAACGACATTTGTGGATCAATTATTAGTTCATATTTAGTTGTTGCAGCCGCATGAAATGATGCGCGAATGGTCCAATCGCCAACCGTTATGGGACGAAATTGAGCTTCCCAAACCGCATTCCAGTTTTGGCCCTCAATGGACTTAACATCACCAGAAAGCTTAACTCCTTCAAAAGGAATAGCAAGGCAATCCTCTAACAAATTTTCAGGGGTCTGGTCTTGTGGAATATAGGCTGTTATGCCATTGTCGTGTTGCACAAAGCTTTCAAAAGCAAAAGTGGATAACCACGCCGTTGCAATTTCAATTTTGTCAATGGGCGATATGGTAAATTGATACGCGCAGTAGGCTCTCAACCTTAAAATGCATTAACAATAGCGGCAAAGTCGTCGGCCTTTAAAGAAGCCCCGCCAATAAGTCCGCCATCTACGTCGGGTTGTGCAAAAATCTCTTGTGCATTAGCAGGCTTTACACTTCCACCATAAAGCACAGAAACGCTTTGCGCCAAGGCGTGGTCATATTGCGCTGCTAAAACAGATCTGATGTGTGCATGCATTTCTTGTGCTTGCGCTGGAGATGCCGTTTCACCAGTTCCAATGGCCCAAACAGGCTCATATGCCAACACAATATGTTTCCATTGCGAGGCATCTAAATGAAAAAGTGCTTTTCGAAGTTGTTCTGAAACCACATCAAAATGACGATCTTTCTTGCGCTCATCTAGTTCTTCACCAAAACAAAAAATAATCTCCAACTCATTTTCCAAAGCGGTATTTACTTTTTCGGCTAACAGTTCGTCTGTTTCATGGAAATAAGCTCTGCGCTCAGAGTGCCCCAAAAGAATCGTATTTACTCCAATAGATTTAAGCATCGTAGCAGAAATCTCTCCCGTAAATGCTCCCGAAGTTGCTTGGTGCATGTTTTGGGCTGCCACGCTTATTGCACTATTTTCGGTTTGTTTTACGGCACTTTCAAGATGAATAGCAGGAGTCGCAATTGCCACACTTACGTCGGCAGCTAGCGACTTCTCTTTTAGTGCTTCAATTAATTCGATGCTTTGCGAAGCATCTAAATTCATTTTCCAGTTTCCTGAAACAATTTGCTTTCTCATGTGTGTTATTTTGGTTGGTTATTAAGGTGAATTAAGGCAAACAAGGCATAGTTGATCATATCTTGATAATTTGCCGAAAGCCCTTCGCTTACAAGCGTCTTGCCTTCATTATTTTCAATTTGTTTCACGCGAAGTAATTTTTGTAAAATCAAGTCCGTGAGCGAGCTCACCCGCATATCACGCCATGCCTCGCCATAATCGTGATTTTTACGTTCCATTAGTTCTTTGGTGATGGTGGCGTGTTTAGTATAGAGTTGCATTACCTCCTGGTTAGACAAATCAGGCTGATCTGCAACACCCAATTCAAGTTGAATCAATGCCATAATAGCGTAATTCACTATTCCAATAAATTCAGCTTCTTCTCCTTCGTCCACTTTTTTGGTGGCTACTTCCTGAAGTGTTCTGATCCGTTGTGCCTTTATAAAAATTTGATCAGTTAATGAAGGAGTGCGTAAAATACGCCAAGCACAACCATAGTCTATCATTTTTTTCTCAAAAAGCGCTTTGCATTTTGTTGCTTCTACCAGATATTGTGCATCGGTTTGTGCCACCTGAAATGTTTTGTTGTAAATTTCGCTCAAAAATGAACATGATTTGGTTCATTACCAACTATTTTAAGTGCTTTTTATGAACATCAACTGCAACGGTAAAATAATCGACTTAAGAACCCCCAAAATTATGGGGATTTTAAATGTAACTCCCAATTCGTTTTATGATGGTGGTCAGCATAACAGCATCGATGCCGCACTTGCCCAAACTGAAAAAATGATTTCAGAAGGGGCTACGTTTATTGATGTTGGGGGGGCAAGCTCTAAACCCGGCGTAGTGGAAATTTCTACTGATGAAGAACTCAAACGCGTACTTCCCGTAATTGAAAAAATCAACCAAACATTTCCTGAAAGTCTTATATCAATAGATACCTATCGCAGTGAAGTAGCACAGCAGGCAGTAGCGGCTGGAGCAACACTCGTTAACGACATTTCGGCTGGAAACCTAGACAATACGATGCTAAAAACAGTTGGAAAGCTCGGCGTGCCATACATTGCCATGCATATGCAGGGCACACCACAAACCATGCAAAAAAACCCATCTTACGAAGATGTTTTGGTTGCAATCCGTTTCTTTTTTTCTGAAAAAATTAATGATGCACATGCAGCAGGAATTAATGATGTCATTATTGATCCAGGGTTTGGTTTTGGAAAAATGTTAGCACACAATTTTACGTTACTCAAGTATTTACGTAGCCTACACATTCCTGGTGTCCCATTGCTGGTTGGTATTTCGCGTAAATCAATGATTAATAAGACATTAGGAATAGACGCTGCCCATGCGCTTAATGGCACAACGGTACTTAATACAATTGCATTGCAACAAGGTGCACATATTTTACGTGTTCATGACGTAAAGGAAGCACAGGAAGCTGTTCGACTTATAGAGGCACTTGATGCGTCTTAAACAATAAATCCGTAATTTTATACGATGTTTGATTTTTTAGACTTTAATCTATTAGACGTATTGGATATCATTTTAGTAGCCCTCCTACTCTACTATGCGTATCGCTTGGTGCGTGGTACGGCAGCCATCAATATTTTTGTGGGAATTGTAATTCTTTACCTCATTTGGAAAATTACCGATGCGCTAAACATGGAGCTACTCAGCAATATCTTAGGCGGATTTATGAGTGTTGGTGTATTTGCATTAATTGTGGTATTTCAACAAGAAATCAGAAAACTGCTTTTGATGCTTGGATCGTCAAACTTGGCAAACAGGAAAAGATTCAATCGATATCTTAAACTTTTTTCTACCAACCAAAGTACTCACGAGCCTGAACTCAATGTTGAGGCCTTAGTACAAAGTTGCTCATCGTTAAAAAAACAAAAAACAGGTGCGCTATTGGTTTTGGAGCGAAATAGCAGTTTGGATTTCCTAAAACCCTCTGGCTTGATAGTAAACATGGAAGTTTCAGTGCCCGTAATTGAGAGTATTTTTCACAAAAACGCACCCCTTCACGATGGTGCTGCTATAATTGAAAACAACAGCATTACGGCAACTAGAGTAGTACTCCCTGTTTCTGAAAGCAAAACAATACCCAAAAGATATGGATTACGACACAGGGCTGCATTGGGAATTACCGAAAAAACCGATGCTTTAGTCGTCGTAGTTTCTGAAGAAACAGGTGCTATCGGTTACTTTAAAAATGGTGAGCGTGTGCCATTTAGTTCTTACAAGGAGCTAAGTGAAATGCTTATAAAAGATATGAATTAAGCAGCTTCTATAGGAGCTGAAAATTGTACTTCATACAGGTTTTTGTAGTACCCTTCTTCAATTGCCAACAGTTCTTTGTGCGTTCCAACCTCTACGATGTTTCCTTTATCTAGTACAATAATTCTATCTGCGCGTTGCACCGTTGCTAATCGGTGAGCAATTACAAGCGAGGTTTTGTCTCTGGTAATTTCTTTAGTTGCTTTTTGAATAAGTTTTTCGGCGTGAGTATCAATGGAAGAAGTAGCCTCGTCAAGTATTAAAATTTTAGGCTTCATGACGTAGGCGCGTAAAAAAGCGACAAGCTGGCGCTGACCCGTAGAAAGCATCCCACCCCGTTCCTTGACATTAAATTGGTATCCATCTGGCAAACTTGAAATGAAATTATGTACTCCAATTATTTTGGCAGCCTCAATTACCTCTTCTTCAGTTATGGAAGTATCCCAAAGTGTGATATTATTATAGATAGAATCAGCAAAAAGAAAAACATCTTGCAGCACTACCCCAATTTGCTTGCGTAACCAAGAGCGTTCATAGTCTTCAATCGAAATGCCATCGAGCAATACTTTTCCGCTATCAATTGTATAAAACCTACTTAAAATATTGATAAGTGTTGATTTCCCTGCTCCTGTGGCTCCAACCACAGCAAAGGTTTCACCGGGCTCCATGGCAAATGAAATGCCATGAAGTACTGGCTCATTTTTATTGTATGAAAAATGTAAGTCTTCAAAGCGTATCCCACCCTTAATTTCTCTGTCTGCTATTACTCCTTTATTTGGAATTTGTTCCTTTTCATCTAAAATAGCTACAACACGCCTTACCGCTACCATGCCCATTTGTAAGGTGTTAAACTTATCGGCAATTTGACGGAGTGGACGAAAAAGCATTTGGGACAATTGGATAAATAGAAAGATAATACCCAGTGTAATCCCTGACGATCCGGCAATTACGTTAAGCCCTCCAAACCACACCAATAATCCAATGGTGATAGAAGTAGAAAGTTCTGCAATTGGGAAGAAAATGGAATTATACCAAACCGTTTTTAGCCATGCCTTGCGATGCTTGTCATTGATAACTCTAAACGATTTTAATTCGGTATCTTCTCTTGCGAAAAGCTGCACAATACTCATGCCTGATATTCGTTCTTGCACAAAACTATTCAGATTCGCCACTTGTGTTCGAACTTCGTCAAAAGCAGCTTTCATGGCTTTTTGAAATTTTCGTGTTGCTACTAAAATAACGGGCAATACAGCAAAAACAATTAGGGACAATTTCCAACTTACAGACCACATCACAACAATAACCACAAGCATTTTGAGCAAGTCAGCAATAATCATAAATAAACCCTGACTGAAAATTCCAGAAATGGTTTCGATGTCACTTACAACACGAGTAACCAAGCGCCCCACTGCAGAATTATCGTAATATGACATTTTAGATTGCAGCATATGGGTATAGAGGGTGTTACGCAAATCATAAATAACATGCTGGCCCAACCAATTGGCGAAATAAATAAACATAAACTGAAAAACGACTTCCAAAATAAGAGCGGCTCCCATAACAGCAATAAGTACTAACATGCCATCATAATCTTTTACTGTTATGTAATCGTCAATTGTAATTTTTAACAAGTATGGACTGAGTGTTGAAAACCCGGATAAAAAGACAGCAGCCAACAGAACAAAAACAAATGTTTTTCTGTAGGGTTTTACAAAAGCCATTAGGCGTTTGAAAAGGCCCACGTCCAATATACTATTTGAGGTTTTCTTATCCATGAGCTTCAAAGATAGTGTTTGGGTAGCGAATTTTCGTTAAAAATAATCCATGTGCAGGGGCAGAACTTCCTGCTTGCGTACGGTCTTGACTATGAAGCACAGCTTCAAAATCCGCAAAAGATAGTTTTCCAATTCCAACGTCCAGAAGAGTTCCAACAATTGCACGCACCATATTACGTAAAAATCGATCTGCAGAAATATAAAAAATGAGTTTTGATTGTTGCTGCTCCCAAAAAGCTTCGGTAACATCACAATCATAGGTTTTTACATCTGTTTTAGAACGCGAAAAACACTTGAAATTGGTGTGTTTTAATAATAAAGCTGCGGCTGTATTCATTGCTTCAACATCTAACGAAGCGTTAAAAAAATAGGCTTGATTGGTAAAAAAAGGATCTTTATTGGTTGTAATATTATATGTGTAACTACGAGAAGTAGCATCAAAGCGTGCGTGCGCATCTGCAACAACGGGTCTTATGGTTTGAATTGCAATAGAGGTTGGCAAAAACCGATTTAGTTTAAACGTAAAATCGTTAGCTTGATCTAGAGAAAAATCAATGTCAAAATGTGCAAACATTTGCTTGGCATGAACGCCTGTATCTGTCCTTCCTGCGCCAAGAATTTGAATTTCTTTGCCTAATAACGTACTGATAGCTTCTTCCAAAACTTGCTGTACAGACAACGCATTGGGCTGGCGTTGCCAACCGTGATATGAAGTTCCGTCGTATGAAATTTCTAAAAAGTAACGCAAAGGTGTAATTTTGTACAAAGATGATGAAAAAGATATTGTTGCTTTCAGATACGCATGGTTTTTTAGACCCACGAGTTTTGGGCTATGCCAAAAATGTGGATGAAATTTGGCACGCTGGAGATATTGGCAATCTGAATGTAACCGATACGCTTAAAAAGCTAAAGCCGATAAGGGCTGTTTATGGAAATATCGATAATGCAACAATTCGACAAGAATTTCCAGAAGACCTGTTTTTTGAACTTGAGGGAGTTAGCGTATTTATGACACACATTGGGGGAAAACCATACAAATACGCCAAAGGGATTCCCGAAAAACTATCAACTCTGAAGCCGCAGCTCTTTATTTGCGGGCACTCTCACATCTTAAAAGTTGTCTTTGATAAAAACAAAGAACTGCTTTATATTAATCCTGGCGCGGCAGGAAAACATGGTTTTCACAGAAAGCAAACCTTAATTAAATTTGAACTTGCAAATGGAAAAGCACAAAACTTGGTCGTTATTGAATTAGCCGATAAAACGACCTCGAATTCGTGACCACCGATACTTTCGAATAAACTTTCCTTCTTCTATGGTAACTAGCTTCGGTTTGTTTTTCAGCCATGCACCAAGAAATCCTTGAAGAACCCTCATGAATCCACCACGCTGCTTTTGTGCCCATTTTACAGATGCAAACATGCCCAAAATAAATCCATACCCTAGTGTGTGAAAAACTTCGCCTTTTGCTTTTGCAACGCTAGCGCTGTATTCAAACCCCGTTGGGCGCAAGTGCTTTACTCTCAATGAACGATCTACTTCAACAGTAAATCCTTTAAACAGTGCCAACAACTCGTCTAATGTATCCCAACCCAGCGCAGGCCGTAACCCTCCGATGGAGGAAAAACAAGATTTGCTGTACGCCTTCACAGGACCACGAACATGTTGAGATGAAATATTTTCCAGTTTCCAAACGCCATTTTTTTCAATGGTTAACAACCCTGAGAACATGCCTAAAGTAGCATTATTTGAAAATGATTTCTCCATTTTTTCTAAATAATTAGAAGGGAAAATTATATCTGCATCGAACTTGCAAATAATGTCCCAAGGAGATGAAAGTGCAGCAAAACCACGTTCAAAAGCGTAAACAACTTTTTCCCCAGGTCGGTGAACAGGTTTCATATCAGCAGTAATCACGTGAATAAATTTGTGCTTTTTTGCCAAAGTCTTTGCAATGGATAGGGATGCGTCAGTAGAACCATCATCAACTAAAACAAGCTCGTTAAACGCATAAGTTTGTGTTAACAAGCTGTTTATGGACTTTTCTAAATAGGTTTCCTCATTAAAAAAAGGAACAATAATAGATATCGAAATCACGAAAGGAAATTAATCTGCACCAAAAATAAAAAAAGTTGTATGTTTGCTAAACAGGCAACTACTTCAGCCACTATATTACAACTTATATTTTACCTATTCACACATGTTTGAATTATCAGAACTAAAAGCAAAAAAACTTGCTGAACTGCAAGAAATTGCGAAAGAATTAAATCTCAAAAAGACTGCGGGGCTCAAAAAAATTGAGCTTACTTATCGGATCATTGATCATCAATCTACCTTACCAGAGCCAGGAGAAACTCCAAAAGAAGCTCCAAAGCAAACCTCAGAGCTAAAAGAAACAGCTGAAAAACCCAAAAGAACTTTTCAGAAAAAAGATGAAAAGCCTAAACAAGAGGACAAGCCACAAGAAAAAAAACCCTCCCAAAATAAAAACCGCAACAACGGAAATAACGAAAACAAAAGCGGAAATAACAGACACAAAAACAACAATAGAGATAACAACCGAAATCAAAACGGTAACGGAAATAACAATACCAAAGACAACCACAACAAAGACAACCGCAATAGATACCGTCAGCCCGATTTCGAATTTGATGGTATTATAGAAAGTGAAGGTGTTTTGGAAATGATGCCCGAGGGATACGGTTTCCTACGCTCATCGGACTACAACTATTTGTCTTCGCCCGATGATATTTATGTCTCTAACTCACAAGTGCGGTTATTTGGATTAAAAACAGGTGACACTGTTTTAGGGCATATTCGTCCACCAAAAGAAGGTGAAAAGTATTTTCCGCTTATTAAGGTTTCATTAATTAACGGTCTTACACCAGATGTGGTCCGCGATCGCGTTTCTTTTGAACACCTTACGCCTCTATTCCCACAAGAAAAGTTTAACATTGGTGACAAGCAAAGTACCATCTCCACTCGAGTAATGGATTTATTTTGTCCAATTGGAAAAGGGCAACGTGGTATGATAGTGTCGCAACCTAAGACAGGAAAAACGATGTTGCTTAAAGACGTGGCTAATGCCATTGCTGCAAACCACCCCGAGGTTTATCAAATTATTTTACTTATTGATGAACGTCCAGAGGAAGTTACTGATATGCAACGCAACGTGAAAGGCGAAGTGGTTGCTTCTACCTTTGACGAGCCTGCAGATCGTCATGTAAGAGTTGCGAATATAGTGTTGGAAAAAGCAAAACGCCTCGTAGAATGTGGCCACGATGTGGTTATTCTTTTGGATTCCATAACCAGATTGGCACGTGCTTACAATACTGTACAGCCTGCCTCTGGTAAAATTTTAAGTGGTGGTGTAGATGCCAATGCATTGCACAAACCAAAACGTTTCTTTGGTGCAGCACGAAATATTGAAAATGGTGGGTCACTATCCATCATTGCTACGGCACTAACCGAAACTGGCTCTAAAATGGACGAAGTTATTTTTGAAGAATTTAAAGGAACTGGTAATATGGAATTGCAGCTTGATCGACGTATTTCAAATCGCCGAATTTTCCCAGCAATTGATTTGGTCTCTTCAAGTACGCGTCGTGACGATATTTTATTGGATGAAAAAACCATTCAGCGTATGTGGATAATGCGTAAGTACCTCGCTGACATGAACCCTGTGGAAGCCATGGAATTTATCAGCGACCGTATCAAAAAATCACTAAACAACGAAGAGTTTTTGATTTCGATGAATGCATAAACACTTTGGTGTTGTAAAAATAAAAAGGCGTCCAATTGGACGCCTTTTCTATTGTATGTTATCTGTAAAAGCTTAAAGTGTGCCTAAATGCTTTGTGAGCTTAGATTTTAGGTTCGCTGCTTTGTTGTCGTGAATGATGTTGTTCTTAGCCAACTTATCAATCATGGAAACAACAAGTGGAAACTGCTTTTCAGCTTCTTTCTTTTTTTCCAATGCCTTGAAATCGCGAATAGCGTTACGGGTTGTTTTGTGCTGAAAACGGTTACGTTGACGCTTAGTTTCGTTTGAACGAATTCTTTTTAAGGCGGATTTATGATTTGCCATATTTTAATTTTTGTAGCCCGTAGGGGAATCGAACCCCTCTTACCAGGATGAAAACCTGGCGTCCTAGCCGATAGACGAACGGGCCTTTCGGTTTAACGAGGTGCAAATTTATATGATACCTAACAAACTTGCAACATATATTTTAATTAGTATGCTTTTGCAAATAAAACACGTTGATTGGCGGGTTTTCCAGAATATACACATGTACCCGTTTCTGCTTTTGTATCGAGTGGAATACAGCGTATGGTCGCTTTTGTAGCATCTTTGATTGCTGTCTCGGTAGCTTCGGTGCCGTCCCAAAATGCCAAAATAAAGCCTCCTTTGGTTTCCAAAACTTCTTTAAAGGCGTCAAATGTGTCCACTTCTGTGGTATGATTCGCTCTAAAATCTTTGGCTCTATTAAATAGTGCTTCTTGTATTTCTATAAGTGATGATTGGATTTCTGTTATCAAATCAGCTTGTGCAACACTCTTCTTTGATAGCGTATCACGGCGTGCCAATTCTACAGTGCCATTTTCCAAATCTCGTGGTCCGATGCCAATGCGCAACGGTACACCTTTTAGCTCGTATTCGTTAAACTTAAAACCAGGTTTGTGTGTATCGCGGTTATCAAAATGCACGCGAATGTCTGCTTTGCGAAGCGCCTCAACAATAGGCAAAACAGCAGTCTCTATGGCATCGCGTTGCTCATCACTCCTATAAATAGGTACTATAACCACTTGATGTGGTGCTAATTTGGGAGGTAACACCAAACCGCTATCGTCGCTGTGCGTCATGATAAGCGCGCCCATAAGCCGTGTAGAAACACCCCATGAAGTTGCCCAGACGTGTTCCAATCCGCCTTCTTTAGTGGCAAATTTTACGTCAAAAGCCTTGGCGAAATTTTGTCCTAAAAAATGCGAGGTTCCTGCTTGTAGGGCTTTTCCGTCTTGCATAAGTGCCTCTATACAATAGGTTTCAACTGCACCTGCAAAACGCTCCGACGCAGATTTGACCCCTTGTATAACGGGAATTGCCATATACTGCTCAACAAAATCAGCGTATACGCCGTTCATGCGTTTGGTTTCTTCTAACGCCTCTACTTCCGTAGCATGGGCAGTGTGCCCTTCTTGCCACAAAAATTCTGCAGTACGTAAAAATAAACGTGTGCGCATTTCCCAGCGTACCACATTAGCCCATTGATTTAATAAAATTGGTAAATCGCGATAGGACTGAATCCAGTTTTTATAAGTGTTCCAAATAATAGCTTCACTTGTTGGTCTTACAATAAGTTCTTCTTCCAGCTTTGCATTGGGGTCAACTCTTAGTTTTCCAGGGTTGTCAGGGTCATTTTCAAGTCGATAGTGTGTAACAACTGCGCATTCTTTCGCAAAACCTTCAGCATTTTGCTCTTCAGCTTCAAACAAACTTTTAGGGACAAAAAGGGGGAAATAAGCATTGCTGTGCCCTGTTTCTTTAAATTTTTTATCCAAAATGGCTTGCATGCGTTCCCAAATAGCAAAACCATAGGGTTTGATGACCATGCACCCACGAACAGCAGAGTTCTCTGCTAAATCGGCTTTTACCACAAGTTCATTATACCATTTTGAGTAATCCTCGCCTCTTGATGTTAAATGCTTCCCCATAAGTTTGGCACAACTTTTGTTTTTTGTAAGTTGTAGTGCAAAACTACTTAAATTTGAAGTTAATTAAACGTTACTGCCATGAGAACTATTTACCAACAACATCGTTTTAAAAGTACTCCTATAATTTTAGTTCTTTTTTTAAGCTTAATCTTTGTTGGCTGCAGTGGCTACCAACCTATTTCCTACTACCAAGACGGCATCTATGGTGAGGCGCCTATTCAACAAATACCTCAACAAGCCCAAAATACAACTCCTGCGCCTCAACAAAGTGGAACGTATTACAAGAATTACTTCTCAGAAAAAGCCGCTCAAGGCATTCAAGATGATTATTTTATATCACCCGAGCAATATCAAAGTCCAACTCCTGATCAAACCAGTGCAGGAAACTATCAGGCACATGGTTCATGGGGTGATCAAACAAATAGAATAAATATCAACGTCAATTACAACCGCCCGATTGGATGGAATATGGGATGGGGATGGTACGACGCGCCCTACACATTTGGACGTTCGTCCTTTTGGGGTTATAATTACCACCCATGGTATTTTACATATGGTTTTAATCACCATCCGTTTTATAACCCATACCGTTTTGGCTGGGGATATCGTGGGAATTACTGGAACAGCTGGGGGTATCAGAATCCATATTGGGATAGAAGGTATTACAACAGGAATGTTTATGGCAACGCGCCCATTTACAATAGGCTAAACGGATCGAGGACGATAACACGGAATTACACCACAAATAGAAGTGGACGAAGCATTAATTCAAATTCAGCAGCAACTAATAATCGAGCAAACGCACGAAGTGCAACAAGGACAAACGCCAATGCCCAAAGAAGTGGCTCGACAACACAGCAACGTGAAGGAGTGTCTGGGCGTAATCAAACTCCAAGTAGAACCACTACACGGCGTAGTAATTCAACTAATAATCGCGCTACAACAAGTCAGTCACAGAACAATTCAAGTAGGAATTACTCAAATAACAATTCCTCCTACAGAAGTTCGTCTTCATCGTCTAACAATAGCTATAGAAGATCAACACCGAGTAGCTCAACGAGATCATCTTCTAGCAGCTCATCAAGAAGTTCGTCAAGCTCATCAAGGAGAAGGTAAATCAGACTTGGGTTCAATAGTATTTTTAAAAATTTAAAAATAAACAGATGAAAAAGATAACGTTATTTGCATTGATTTTTAGCACCTTGTTAGGCAGTAACATTGTGCAAGCACAATCTGTTGGTGAAGTGGTTAGGTATGCCACTGAAAAACTAAACGGTTCTGCACGCTACCAAGCCATGGGCGGTGCCTTTGGAGCACTTGGTGGAGATTTATCCGCGATATCAAACAACCCAGCTGGCTCAACTGTATTTGCTTTTAATGAGGCGGGGGCTACCATAGGGGTTCAATCATTTTCAACAGATACCAACTACCTTGGGGGATTTAGTAATACTGAAAAATCGTCTTTTGACATCAGCCAAGCTGGATTTATTATTGTATTAGCCAATCCGTCTAGCAAATGGGATAAGGTGGCATTTGGTTTTAACACTCAAACCGTCAATAATTTTAACAAAAACCGTTTTGCGCAGGGTACGAACAACCAAAATGGGCTTGTTGATTATTTTAGTGAAATGGGTAACGTGACACTTGATAACGAAATACCAAATAGTGATTTTAATTTGTCAAATTCACAAGACTATGAATACTCATATTGGGGTAGTGAAGTTGGTCAATATGCTCAGCACGCCTACATGGCGCTAGACACTAGACTAATAGAGTATTTTGAGCCAGACAATGCATTACCCTATTATGGATATTATGATTCAAAAACCAGTGGTATTGATCAATTTCATGAGTTAAATACTATTGGAGGGCAACAAATTTATAATTTAAACTTTAGTGGCCGCTATATGAAAAAGTTATCCTTAGGATTTAACTTAAATATATTTTCCATTGATTATACTGAATTTAAACATACTTCTGATTTGTATAATGACAACGCAAGTTTTTTACGCCAAGTCGATTTCGTTCAAGATCTAAACACGTTTGGTACAGGCGTCTCGTTTCAGTTTGGCGCCATATTTAAGGCAACAGAAATGTTGCGCTTGGGACTAAATTACAACAGCCCAACTTATTATGAATTAGAAGACGAGTACTCAGAAAGTTTAGATGTACGCTACAACGAAAATTTTGAAGGGCAAAACGCACGTTTTATCAGCCCAAATGTGATAAATATAGCGGGCCCATATAAGATAAAAACAGCTGGTAAAATTCAAGGAAGTGCAGCACTTATTCTGGGTAAAAAAGGACTTTTAAGCCTTGATTACGGACAGAAAAATTATGGATCTTCTAGTGTTACGCTACCCCGAGCTGATGACACCAATGCGCTTAACAACGAAATAAGTAATGCGCTAGACGATGCTTCTTATTTACGCGTGGGAGGTGAAGGTCGAATTGGAGACTTAAGCCTTCGAGCTGGTTACTGGCAAGAGGATAGCCCGTATAAAAACAACGAAATTATGGATGATTTCAGTGGTTATTCACTTGGTTTGGGAATTCGTTTTGGTAGTGGATCGCTAGATTTAGCGTACACAAAAAGCTCACGAAAATATGCACAACAACTCTATCATACAGGTCTAACAGACAGCGTTAGCGCAAACGAGAACATGGGTCAAGTGGTGCTTACCTACAATGTACGCTTCTAATAAAAGCTAATTTTTACGAATGTAGTATCTTTGCCACTTATGAAGGATGCTATGAAATTTGACAAACTAATAAAAGAAACCTTGGAGGACATCAATGACGATGATCACCTAAGTGGCAATATCAATACGCCATTGCGTGACGATGCTTTTAAAATGTCAAACGATGAAAAAATTGTGCGCATTGAAAAAGATGTTAAACACATTTTAGAAACCTTAGGCATGGACCTTACAGACGATAGCCTAAAAGGAACCTCTAAGCGTGTTGCCAAAATGTTTGTTAACGAACTTTTTGCTGGATTGCACCCCGACAATAAACCAAAGGCATCTACCTTTGACAACAAATACAAATACGGGGAAATGTTGGTGGAAAAAAACATTACCCTCTACTCTACTTGCGAACATCATTTACTTCCCATTGTTGGTAAAGCTCATGTTGCCTATATTTCCAATGGAACTGTAGTGGGCCTTTCAAAAATGAATCGTTTAGTAGATTATTTTGCCAAACGCCCACAGGTGCAAGAACGCTTGACAATTCAGGTTGTTAAGGCTTTACAAGAAGTGCTAAACACCCAAGATGTTGCTTGCGTAATTGATGCCAAACACCTTTGCGTAAATGCACGTGGTATTCGCGACATCGACAGCAGCACAGTAACCGCTGAGTTTGGTGGGGCTTTTAAAAAAGCTGAGGTCAGAAAAGAGTTTTTGGGGTACCTCAACCTTGACAGTTCGTTTTAACGTATGAGTGACGCAACATCATCATTGCATATTTATAATTCGCTAAGCGGAAAAAAAGAGCAGTTTACACCCATTGAAGACAAACATGTGGGCATGTATGTCTGTGGGCCTACCGTATATAGCAATGTTCATTTGGGCAATTGCCGTACGTTTATTTCATTCGATTTAGTTTACCGATACTTAAAGCACTTGGGCTACTCGGTGCGCTATGTACGTAACATCACAGATGCTGGACACTTAGAGCACGACGCAGATGAGGGTGAAGACCGCATCTCTAAAAAAGCACGCTTAGAGCGTATTGAACCTATGGAGGTGGTACAGCGCTATACGGTGGATTTTCATCAAACCTTAGCAGCATTTAACACACTTCCGCCAAACATTGAGCCAACTGCAACAGGGCACATTATCGAACAAATTGAAATTGTGAAGGGCATTCTTGCGTCTGGATTGGCATACGAAGTCAGCGGCTCTGTCTATTTTGATGTTCAAAAATATAACGAATCCAACAACTACGGCATTCTTAGTGGTCGGAAATTGGAGGATATGATTCACAACACACGATCTCTTTCGAGACAAAGCGATAAGCGATCTCCGCAAGATTTTGCCCTTTGGAAAAAAGCCGAACCACAACATATTATGCGTTGGCCTTCGCCCTGGGGAGATGGTTTTCCCGGCTGGCACTTGGAATGTACTGCTATGAGCACCAAGTATTTGGGCGAGCAATTTGATATCCATGGAGGTGGAATGGATTTAAAGTTTCCACACCACGAATGTGAAATTGCACAAGCACAAGCACTAAATCAAAAAAGGCCTGTAAATACGTGGATGCATGCCAATATGCTTACGCTCAATGGTAAAAAAATGGCGAAATCTACTGGGAAAAATATTTTGCCAAACGAACTTTTTAGCGGGGCAAATCCTGTGCTTTCAAAAGCATTTTCACCAGATGTAGCACGCTTTTTTATGTTGCACGCACATTACCGTAGTATTTTGGATTTAAGCAGCGATGCATTAGAGGCAGCCGAGAAAGGGTATAAACGCTTAATTCAAGGCATTGAATTACTTGCTGATTTACCAATTAGTGATAAAAGTAGTACAGATATAAATACGCATATCAGCAGCTATTTCGATGCAATGAACGACGACTTTAACAGCCCAGTACTTATTGCGCAACTGTTTGAAACGGTCAAACTTATTCATCGTGTGAAGCAAGGCGAAGACACACTTTCAAAATCCGATCTGGAAAAACTCCACAAAGCAGTGCATCATTTTGTACTTGACGTATTGGGTTTAACATTGACTTCTAACCAAAGTGAAGACACGTATTTGGACAAAGCACTCTCGGTACTTATTGAAATGCGTGAGCAAGCAAGAGCGAATAAAGATTTTGCTACCGCAGACCGAATTCGTGACGAACTTTTAGCAAAAGGCATTCAACTCAAGGATGGAAAAGACGGTACAACTTACGGTTTGTCGTCATGAAAAAGGTATTTGTTTTACCTTTTGTTATCCTAATCCGCATCTATCAAATTTTTATATCTCCGCTACTGCCATCGTCTTGCAGGTTCCATCCCACCTGTTCTCAATACAGCATAGTCGCTTTACAAAAACACGGTCTTTGGAAAGGTACTTTGTTAGCAATCAAGCGTATAAGCAAATGCCACCCATGGGGAGGACATGGAGAAGACCCCGTTCCCGAGTAGGCTATTTTTACTGTATCTTTAGCGCAAATATATTTTCATGTTAGCACTCAAATTTTTGTGGGCACCCGACCCTGTAGCCATAAGTCTTGGTAGTTTTAATGTTTACTACTACAGTTTGATGTTTGTTATTGCCTTCGCATCTGGACTTTACTTGATGAAATTCATGTACAAAAAAGAAAATATTTCGTTGGAATACTTAGATCCCCTTTTAATGTATATGGTGGTTGGAACGCTTGTTGGTGCACGTCTTGGCGAGGTATTTTTCTACAATTGGGATTATTTTCAAAACAACCTACTTGAAATTATTTTACCAGTAAAAATCACAGATGAAGGATGGAAATTTGTTGGGTTTAGAGGCCTGGCGAGCCACGGTGCAGTGGTAGGAATTTTATCTGCCCTCTATCTTTACACCAAAAAATACAAATACGCGTCCATGCTTTGGTTGTTAGATCGTATTGCCATTACGGTTGCTTTTGGTGGTATTTTTATTCGTATTGGAAACTTCTTCAATTCTGAAATTGTCGGAAAATACACTGGTAGTAGCTTTGGAGTTGTGTTTCAAAACAACGGAGAAACCTTGCCCAGACACCCTGTTCAATTGTATGAATCGTTAGGGTACTTCATTGTGTTTATGATACTCTTTTTAATTTACAAAAACACCCAAAAGCGAAACCAGAAAGGCTTCTTAATTGGTGCGTTTTTTAGCTTGCTATTTAGCGTGCGTTTTGTAGCAGAATTTGTAAAAGAAAGTCAAGGCGGTTTCGGTGAAAATATAGGTTACTTCTCTACTGGGCAGTGGCTCAGTATTCCGCTTATTCTTATTGGGTTATTCGTTATGGCACTATCGTATAAAAACAAAGCAAACGCTTAATCGTTTGCCTTCTTCTTTTTAGAAGTATCAAACATTACAGGCGTTGCAATAAACAACGACGAATACGTACCTACAAGTACCCCTACAATCAGCGCGAACATAAATCCGCGGATTGCTTCTCCACCGAAAATAAATATCGCCAATAGCACCACTAACGTAGTAAGCGACGTATTGATTGTTCGGCTTAAGGTGCTGTTCAGTGCTCCATTAACGATTTTAGTACTTTCCCAAGATGTGTGTAGTCGAGTAAACTCACGAATACGGTCAAACACTACCACGGTATCGTTTAATGAATATCCAATTACAGTAAGTACAGCAGCAATAAATGCTTGATTGATTTCCATGCTAAACGGCATAAATGTGTATGCAATCGAAAACACACCCAATACAATGAGTACATCGTGAAAAACTGCAGCAACCGCACCAAGTGAATACTGCCACTTACGGAAACGCAACAAAATGTACAAGAAGACCACAATAAGCGACCCAAATACTGCCAAGAAAGAATTTTTCTTGATATCATCGGCAATTGTCGGCCCTACTTTTATAGACGACATAATCCCCACTTGCTTATCTTCCGCGCCATTTACGAAGTCATCGTAAGATAAATTTTGTGGTAAGTACGATGAAAGACCGCTGTATAAAGCTTCTTGAATTTCGTTATCTACTTCAGTTCCTTCTACATCAACTTTAAAGTTCGTGGTAATTTTAAGCTGATTGTCCTCACCAAAAGTTTTGGCCTCTGCGCTTCCTAAAAGTGTAACCAATTGCGCCTGTGCGTCAGAAGGATTCACGGCTTGTTCAAAACGAACCGTATAAGAACGTCCTCCTACAAAATCAACACCTTGATTTAATCCTTTTGTAAAAAGAGAGAAAACACCAACCGTGATAAGAACACCCGAAATAACATATGCAATTGTACGTTTTTTCAAGAAGGTGATAGACAAGTATCGGAATAGGTTTTTAGTGGCTTTAGTAGCAAATTCAAGTGAATAACCCTTGCCAATTCGACTGTCAACAAGTAGCCTTGTAACAAAAATGGCAGTACAAAGCGAAGTAGCAATACCAATAAGAAGTGTGGTAGCAAATCCTTTGATTGGACCTGTTCCAAAAATAAATAAGATAAAGGCCGTAAGTCCTGTAGTAATATTTGCATCTAAGATAGAAGACAAGGCGTTTTTAAACCCATCTGAAACGGCTTGTTTTTGACCTTTACCTTTTGCCAATTCCTCACGAATACGCTCAAAAATAAGTACGTTAGCATCCACCGACATCCCAATGGTAAGTACGATACCTGCAATTCCTGGCAATGTAAGAACAGCGCCAAGTCCAGCAAGAATACCAAAAATCAAAACGATGTTTAGTGTTAGTGCAATATCGGCGTATAATCCGGCACGGCCGTAATAAAAAATCATCCATGCCAATACCAAAAGAAGCGCAATGACAAATGAATTGATTCCGCTTTCAATAGCTTCTTGTCCTAAGGATGGTCCAACAATTTCAGATTGGATAATTTCGGCAGCTGCAGGAAGTTTACCAGCACGTAATACGTTTGCTAAGTCAATTGCTTCGTTAAGTGAGAACTGACCTGAAATTTCAGAGCGACCACCTGCAATAGCACCTTTAGAAACACCCGGTGCTGAATAAACCACATCATCTAATACAATGGCGATATTACTGCCTTCACGGAATGCTTTTCCTGTCATATCTTCCCAAATACGAGCCCCTTTTCCATTCATTTGCATGGAAACAGCAGGCGCACCAAGTTGATCATACGTTTGGGATGCATTTACAATTACGCTTCCACTTAGCGGTGGTTCGTTAGTTCTATTCGCATTAACTACATACAAATCAACTATATTGGTTTGTGCATCAGGAATTCCCCATAAAAACTTAGTGAAACGCAAATCAGCAGGAAGTAATGCACGAACGTCTGAACGATTCAAGTATTCTTCCAAAATAGGTTGGTCCTTCGCATCCACTTGCAGCAACACAGGACCGCCAGCATAGCCAGCGCCTTTTACGTAATCGTAAATGGGGTTTACAACTGTAGTTGTGGAATCTTGCTGTGCAGAGACGTCAGAAAGTAAGTCATCAATATCTGAAGTTTCTTCAGAGACCGTTTCTTTTTCGGTTGCTACAACTGTTTTAAGTAGTTCATTGGCTTGAGCCAAAAATGTACCGTAAGATTGGTTAGAAGCCGTTTCCCAAAATTCCAATTGTGCCGTACTTTGTAAAAGATTTTTTACACGTTCTACATCACGTGCTCCAGGAAGCTCTACTAAAATACGACCCGAATTACCTAAACGCTGAATATTGGGTTGCGTAACGCCAAACTTATCGATACGCTTACGCAATACCTCAAAAGCCGAAACAATCGATGCATCAATTTTTCTACGAATAATAGGTTGTACCTCCTCATCGCTCATGTTGAAATTGATGTCATCACTCAATGTACGATTTGCAAAAATATCAGGACTTGCTAATTTTTGATCCCCCTTTAAGGCATCGAATGCTTCAAAGAAACTTTCTACGTATGTATCATCAGAGGATTTCTGTAACACATCTGCATCTTCCAACGCACGATTAAATAGTGGGTTACGTGAATTTTCTGCTAAGCCTTTTAAAATGTCTTTTACAGATACCTGCAAAATAACATTGATACCTCCTTTGAGATCAAGTCCTTTATTGAGTTCACGGTCTTTGGCAGTACCGTAAGACGTATAGCCAAAAGCTGTTTCACCAGAAATGGAATCTAGATAGTTACGCTCTGCAATATCTACTAGCGCAAAATAGTTTGCGTTGTCTGGGTTAACCGAAGCTTGCGCAAAGGTCTTTGCGTCTGACTCTATCTTTGATGTAACAAAGGTGAATGAAAGTTGGTAAAGGCTGACAAGGCCAAATAAAACGGTGAAAAGTTTGATGAGTCCGTTATTCTGCATGATATAGAATTTAGTGTCGCATATGAGACGAGCAAATATAACGTATCCGCCCTGATTAACAAATACCTAATTAAAGGGTGTGAAAATTACGAAAGGATACTATCTAAAGCCGCATTCATGGTGCGAACGGCAGTAGCACTTTTATCAAATGTTGCTTGTTCTTCTTCGTTAAGGTGAACATCTACAATAGATTCCCATCCGTTACGTCCGATAATACAAGGTACACCGATACAAATATCCTCTTGGTTGTATTCACCTTCAAGGTAAACAGAGCAAGGAATAATACGCTTTTGATCGTTCAAAATACTGTCCACCAAATACGCAACCGAAGCACCCGGTGCGTACCACGCTGAAGTACCTAAAAGTTTTGTAAGGGTAGCGCCACCTACCATGGTGTCTGCAGCTACTCGTTTAAGCGCTTCCTCTTCTAATAAACTTGAAACAGGAATTCCGTTGTAAGACGCTAAACGCGTAAGTGGAATCATGGTTGTATCCCCATGACCTCCAATAACCATTCCGTGAATGTCATTTGCGGGTTTGTCAAGTGCAAGAGATAAATAGGTTTTAAAACGAGAACTATCTAAAGCTCCTCCCATTCCAATAATGCGATTCTTGGGCAAACCAGTTTTTTTCAATGCCAAATAGGTCATGGTATCCATAGGATTGGAAACTACCACAATAATAGCCTCTGGTGAGTTTGCCAAAACATTTTCCGAAACCGTTTGAACTATTCCAGCGTTAATACCAATAAGCTCCTCACGAGTCATCCCTGGCTTACGCGGAATACCCGATGTAATAACCACCACGTCACTATTAGCGGTTTTGGAATAATCGTTTGTTGTGCCTACAATTTTGGTGTTAAATCCTAGCGTTGTAGCGGTTTGCATCATGTCAAGGGCTTTGCCTTCAGCAAAACCTTCTTTGATATCTAGCAATACAACTTCACTGGCAATACGTTGGGTAGCAATGGCATCTGCGCAAGTGGCGCCTACATTTCCTGCGCCTACAATGGTAACTTTCATCTGTTTGTTATTTTGGTGTTGCAAAAATACGGCTTGATCGCCAATACTAAAAGGCTAAGCGTCGATATTCGCGTAAACAGCGTTCTTTTCAATAAATTCACGCCTTGGAGGCACTTCATCACCCATAAGCATAGAGAAAACACGGTCTGCCTCACCGCCATTATCAATAGTAACTTGACGCAACGTTCTGAACTCGGGATTCATGGTAGTGTCCCACAGTTGTTCAGCGTTCATTTCTCCAAGACCTTTGTAGCGTTGTACAGAAGATCCCTGACCAAAATCTTGCATCAAACGATCGCGCTGATCATCATCCCAAGCGTATTGTTTTTTGGCACCTTTCTTAACCAAATACAACGGAGGTGTTGCAATATAGATGTAGCCATTTTCAACAAGTTCTCGCATATATCTAAAAAAGAATGTAAGGATAAGGGTTGAAATGTGACTTCCATCAACATCGGCATCACACATGATCACAATTTTGTGATAGCGTAATTTTTCTAAGTTTAATGCTTTGGCATCCTCTTCGGTACCTATAGTTACACCAAGCGCGGTATAGATATTTCTAATCTCTTCGTTTTCAAACACCTTATGTTGCATGGCTTTTTCCACATTAAGGATTTTACCACGTAATGGTAAGATAGCTTGAAATTTTCGGTCACGACCTTGTTTTGCCGTACCACCTGCTGAATCTCCCTCAACCAAAAATACCTCACATAATTTTGGATCTTGCTCAGAGCAATCAGATAGTTTTCCTGGTAATCCGCCGCCGCTCATAACCGTTTTGCGCTGTACCATTTCGCGCGCTTTGCGTGCAGCATGTCTTGCTTGAGCTGCCAAAATCACTTTTTGCACAATTATTTTGGCATCGTTCGGATGCTCTTCCAAATAGTTTTCAAGCATTTCGGAAACCGCCTGTGAAACGGCAGCGCTAACATCTCTGTTTCCAAGTTTTGTTTTGGTCTGGCCTTCAAACTGTGGCTCGGCAACTTTAACGGAAATAATTGCTGTGAGTCCTTCACGAAAATCATCACCAGAAATCTCAAATTTGAGTTTGTCTAGCATTCCTGAAGAATCCGCATATTTCTTTAATGTGGATGTTAGACCACGTCTAAATCCTGAAAGGTGTGTACCGCCTTCGTGTGTATTGATATTATTGACGTAGGAGTGTAAATTCTCTGTAAATGAGGTGTTATACACCAT
>CATAMV010000009.1 GCA_949487855.1 Bacteroidota bacterium | reverse complement strand
TTTAGTCGGGGTGGCAGGATTCGAACCTGCGACCTCCTGCTCCCAAAGCAGGCGCGATGACCGGGCTACGCTACACCCCGTAAAAACGGACTGCAAATATAGAACTTATCATTACCCCCACAAACATATTTTTTTATCATTTTAGCTAATAGATTGATAATAACTTTTGATATGCGAGCATGCGTATAAATCACATATTCATGTACATTTGAATGTAAATTCACAACGATGAGCAATCAACCTGAACACATCAAAACACTTATCATTGGATCTGGTCCTGCTGGATACACAGCTGCTATTTATGCTGCCCGTGCCGACTTGAAACCTGTTGTTTATACAGGAATGGAACCAGGTGGTCAGTTAACAACCACAACAGAAGTGGATAATTTTCCTGGATATCCTGAAGGCGTTGATGGCCCAACCATGATGGTGCAATTGCAACAACAAGCAGAGCGCTTTGGCACTGAAGTGCGAATAGGTATGGCTACTGCAGTTAATTTTTCAAAAGAATCAGGAGGGTTACATAAAGTAACCATTGATAATGAAAAAGAATTGCTTGCTGAAACCGTTATTATATCAACGGGTGCCACAGCAAAGTATTTAGGTTTGCCAAGTGAGCAGCGTCTTCGGGGCGGTGGTGTTTCTGCCTGTGCAGTTTGTGACGGCTTCTTTTATAAAGGCCAAGATGTAGCCATTGTAGGCGGTGGCGATACAGCTGCCGAGGAAGCAACTTATTTGGCAAACATCTGCAACAAAGTAACCATGTTGGTGCGTAAAGATCAAATGCGCGCCTCAAAAGCCATGCAGCATCGTGTGACTTCTACACCAAATATAGATTTACGCTATAACACTGAAATTGATGAAGTTTTAGGAGAACAAGTTGTAGAAGGTTTACGTATGGTGAACAATCAAACAGGGGAGAAGGAAGAAATTGTCATCACTGGATTATTTATTGCAATTGGTCACAAACCTAACACCGATATTTTTAAAGGTCAATTGGATATGGACGATGCAGGCTATTTAATAACAGAAGGAAAGACGACTAAAACGAATATTCCTGGTGTTTTTGCTTCTGGAGATGTACAAGACAAAGAATACCGCCAAGCGGTAACCGCAGCAGGAACAGGTTGCATGGCTGCATTAGATGCCGAACGCTATTTAGCAACAGTAGAATCTGTTGAAGTTTAAGCAAATGAAAATCACACCAGCAGCAATAAATAAGTACACGCTTTTTAAGCTCCCAGCTGCTTACTTTACTGGAGTTCGCGTGCGCAGCATTACAGATGATTTTTGTAAGGTGTCTGTGCGTCTGAGCTGGGTAAATCAAAATCCTTTTCGCTCTATGTTTTGGGCGGTGCAAGGAATGGCTGCTGAATTGTCAACAGGTGTTTTACTTATGCGTAAGTTATCACAACAAAACATCAAAGCCTCCACGCTTGTGATAGAAACAAAAGCGACGTTTTCAAAAAAGGCTGTTGGTACTGCTGTATTTGATTGCTTGCAAGGGCCAGAAATATCCGAAACAATCTCTAGTTTGTCTCAAAAACCACAACAAATTTGGCTTCATGCAAAAGGCATAGACCAGGCAGGTGAAGAAGTTTGTTCATTTTCTTTTTTGTGGTCCCTAAAGTGCAAGAATTAACATTTCTACAACACTTTCATGTTTTATAAACATGTTATTTCGTACCAAACAAACCAATATGTCGAACAAATTAAACCTACCGTATTTTAAAACGGTATTATCAAAAGTTTACGACTATCCTACAGTTTTCAAGAAAGAGCTTGATAAAGCAAAAAAGCACTTAAGTGAATACGATTATGATATGCTGATGCATTGGCTTTCAATTAATCAATACGCTAACTTGACTTTGGACTTATAATTTTTACGTCTTCGTAAACTATTGCACCGCGAATTATTGCACGTATTTTTTCATGTAATGCGTCTATGATATGTAGTTTCAGTCCTCTTTTGTGATAAATCACGCTTATTTCTCGAGCTGGTTCAGGTACCCCAAAAGATTTAATATTTTTTTGATGCTTTTGTCCTAATTGCTTTGCATTTAAATAGGGAAGTAGGGTGATGCCCAAGCCTTCGTTTGCCAATTGAACAAGTGTTTCAAAGCTTCCACTTTTGATTTCAAAAGGTTGCGGTGAATTGTGCTGCAACTTGCAGATATTCAATGCAGAATCTCGAAAACAATGTCCGTCTTGTAGCAGCAACATACGCTCGCTTTTAAGCATTTCTGAAGTAATGACTTCTTCTTTATTTAACTTAGAGTGCGAAGGAATATATACCATAAAAGGTTCGTAATACAAGGGTTTTTCTACAATTTGTTCCATACCCAATGGCGTTGCAGCAATTCCCGCGTCGAGTGTTCCCTTTTCAAGCTGCTCTAAAATTTGTTGCGTTGGCATTTCCTCAATTTCCAATACTAATTGTGGATATGCTTTCAGTACGGTCTGTAAAAACATAGGCAATAATGTTGGCATTATGGTAGGAATGATACCAAGTTTAAACGTACCCCCAATGACGCCTTTTTCCTGATCTACAACATCTAACATACGCTCCGATTCGGACACAATCAATTTTGCTTGTTCAATGATTTTCTTCCCAACAGCTGTAAGTGCAATGGGCTTTTGAGTGCGGTCAAAAATAGTTAAATCAAGTTCTTTTTCTAACTTTTGAATTTGCATGCTTAGCGTAGGTTGTGTTACAAAAGCATGCTCGGCTGCAGTAGTGAAATTACGATGCTCCGCAACAGCAATACAATATTTAAGTTGAGTAATAGTCATAATTATTGGGTTAAAACAGTTACACGCATTCGCATATTAGTTAGTGGCCATTCGCGCTTGTCTGTAGGTAAAGCATTAATGGCATCAACTACTTCCATACCACGGATAACCTTTCCAAATACAGTGTAGTTTCCATCTAAATGATAGGCGCCTGGCGATTGATGTACAATAAAAAACTCATAAGGAGATGCCAATTTGTGTGGATTTTCAATTTCACTACTTGGCATTGATACAACCCCACGATGGTGTTTCAATCCATTTCGTGTGTCGGGTGGAAGTAAGTATTTTCCAATTTTTCTGCGTTTGTGCCCCGTATCGTAATTATCAGAATTTCCGCCTTGAATAATAAACTCGGGGACGACACGATGAAAGTATGTGCCATCATAGTATTTTTGTTTTGCAAGGAATATAAAATTCGCTCTGTGGTAAGGCGTTTGATCAAATAACAAAATATCAAAACTCCCCAAAGGTGTTTCGATACGAACTTTATTTTCAGGGTTTTCAGCCGCATAGCGTTGCAAAAACTGAATCGCTGTTTCGGCAGTTAGTGGTAAATCGCTTTTCTTTTCAACTGGTTTTTGAACGGGTTTAGTCGCTGAAGCTGCCACGATAGTTCCTTGTGGTTTTTTTGGTTGTTTTGGCGAGCTACATGAAATGACTACCCCGGCAACAACGTAATAAAAAAGATGTTTCCAATAGTGTTTTTGCATAAGGCAAAGTTACAGGTTTTGATTCTGAATATTTATAAGCTTTCATATCCAAGCCTTTTGTATTTTTGTGCAACAAAACCAAATCGTGTTTAAACGTAATCCTTTCGGACATTATTTATTCATAAAACTCTGGCTTATACGCCTGTTGGGATTTATAACCCGCAGACGGTTTAATGGATTCAATGATCTTCAGATTAAAGGGTCTGAAATTATACGACAATTACCCAATGAGAATGTGTTGTTCATTTCCAATCATCAAACGTACTTTGCTGACGTTACCGCAATGATGCATGTGTTTTTTGCCAGTTTAGCGGGAAGAGATGACAACCTTAACTACTTGCGATACATCTGGAAGCCAAAACTTAATGTGTATTATATCGCCGCTAAGGAAACCATGAAGGCGGGTATTTTACCTAGAATTTTGGCATACACAGGTTCTATTTCTGTAGAGCGTACTTGGCGCGAGAAGGGAAAAGATATCAATCGACAGGTTAAAATGAGTGATATTTCCAACATTGGAAAAGCATTAAATGATGGTTGGGTAATTACTTTTCCTCAAGGGACTACCAGACCTTTTGCACCCATACGAAAAGGGACCTTACATATTATTAAGACCTACAACCCTATAGTTGTACCGATTCAAATTGATGGATTTCGCCGTTCATTCGATAAAAAAGGAATCTATATTAAGAAGAAAGGAATCAAGCAAACCATGCATATTAAACCTCCACTGTCTTTTGACGTTTCAAAATCTAATGAAGATTTGGTAGCCCAAATTGCTGAAGCAATAGGTCAAGTAAAAAAGTAATTATTCTAAAATACCCGCACAACTTATGCGAGCACCCGCAGCACCAGATGGCTGTGACACAAAATCATCTGCCCCTTGATGCACGATAATGGCCTTACCCAAAATGTTTTTGGTTTCATCGTCACAACCGATACACCATTCATCGGTTTCGAAATAGACGCGACCAATGCCATCTGCGCCAACGTCAAAGTTTCCTATATCCCCTTTATGATAACCTGTCTCACTGCCCCAAGCGCCATGTGATTCAAAAGTTGGGTTCCAATGGCCCCCAGTAGATTTTCCATCGTCTGACGTGCAGTCTGCTTTTTCATGAAGATGTATGGCATGTGTACCTTCATCTAATCCGCGAATGGTAACGCTTAGTTCCACTAAACCGTTTTTTTCACTTAGCAAAGCAAAGCCAGCAGCGTCAGATCCGCTTTTTGGGTTTAGTCCAATTTCCAATTGACTGCGTTGGCAGCCTGTTGTAATGACAATAATGATTAGTAATAATATCTTTTTCATGTATCAAAAGTACTTAAAATTTTTACGGACTGACAACTATTTTTATAAGTAGGGAATAAGTTTATCATAATATTTTTCAGCAATAAATTTTGCTCCTTTTGAATTGTAATGGACATCATCGGCCAAAAAATCGTCAGAAAATCCAGATGCCATATCTATAGGAATCACTATAGATGTCTCTGTTGTTTGAGTAATTGCAATTTGGGCAATCAGGGTGTGAATTTGCTCAAAAATAGCAGTTAGCTCTTCGTCCATAAAACTTGATTTTGCCGGATCCATTTGCTCAATTATAATGGTAACATTTGGATTATGCGCTTGAATTTTATCAATGATAGCATTGATGTTTGGTAAAATTGATTCAAGGGATGCGCCTTGTAAGGCATCGTTCCCACCTGGCGAACTAAATAATACCACATCAGGTATTTCAGACTGATTTAGCCAATTTTCAATTTGGTCGTTTATTTGCCCAGATGTCCAGCCACTGTGGCCTTCATGATCATAATCAAAGCAAAAATCTTTGTAACTATCATATGCCCCAGTATCTTTTTGAGTACCTACAAAATCTACACTCCATTCTCCGTTGATAACCTCTTTCCAAAGCGCATAACGATAGCTTTCAAAGACAGGACGAAACCCCTGAACACGAGAAGCACCCAATGGCATTATAGTTACTTTTCCTTCGCTTGACAAACATGCTTCTGTTTCAATTTCAGTTTCAGTTTCATCTCCTGATTTACATCCAAAAAAAGAAAACAGCAAAAAGCAGCAGATAACGAGAAGATTTGAATTTTTCATAAAATTTAAGTTCCGATATACTTTGCAATAGTTGTACCAATTGATGCTCAATTTCAATTATAGTTAAAATGCTGATATTTGAAAAAAATGTTATGCATCCTTGGAAATTATTTTTGTTAGGTATTGGTTTACTATGTTTAACTTCTTGTGGTGTTCAATATCGCAGTACAGCTTTTAAGACTGACTTAACAACGATTGCCTATAAAGATAAACAAAACTGGGCGGTGTTTGCTGGAAAAACAGCTGATGGTAACGATATAGGTGAATTTTCAGAAACGCTTCAAGCTGATGTTTTTTTTGTGTATCCTACACTTTTGACTGATAACAAGGATACTCGCTGGAACGCACCTGTTCAAGATAGTATAATTTGTGCCGATATCCAGAAATGGATTATTCCTTTTCAAGCTTCAGCTTGGGCAAAAGCAGCACGACTATTTGTGCCGTATTACCGTCAAAATCATTACCGTGCCTTTTTTGAGCCATATTTGAGTAAAGGTGGACAAAAAGCACAGGAGCTCGCCTATGAAGATGTTAAAGCAGCTTTTGAATACTACGTAACGCATGAAAATAAGGGGCGACCTATTATTTTGGCAGGGCATAGTCAAGGGGCAATACACCTTAAAAAAATAGTTCAAGAATACTTTGATGGGACTACACTTCAGCAACAACTTGTGGCTGCATATTTAGCTGGTACTCGTGTTAGTGAAGATGATTTTAAATACATAAAACCTCTTATTTCTCCAGAACAAACTGGTGGTTTTGTAAGTTGGAATTGTTACAAAAAGGGGAAACTTCCCAAGTATGCGGATTGGTACAGAGGCGCAGTTACAACCAATCCCATTAATTGGGATAGTTCTATAACAAGCCAATTTTCTGAACATAAGGGCTTACTTTATTACAATCAGCAATTAATACCATCATGTCTTACCGTTGAGGTTACTGATGGTTTGCTGTGGGTTAGTTTACCCAAAGTGCCAAAGCGTTTTTGGGTTTCTTTTGTTAAAGATTATCACCGATTCGATGTATCCTTTTTTTGGCAAGACATTCGTGAAAATGCAGTGCTACGGGTAAGGGAGTTTTTAAAGGAAAATTGAGTTACGGGGCCTCGGGTGCCAATACTACTTTTATTCCGTCTAATTCGGGTGTAATGGGTATTTGACAGCCCAATCTAGAGTTTTCTTCCACATAATAAGCTTCGTCAAGCATTGCTTCTTCGTCCTCGTTGCGTTCACCAAAGTGTTCATCTGTAAGGATATAAACTTGACACGAAGCGCACATTGCCATGCCACCACAAACCCCTTTCACAGGAAGTTCAAAACCTTTACAAACTTCCATTAAATTTAAATCCATATCTGTTGGAACTGCAAACTCGTGCTCAGCTCCCTCACGGTCAACGACCGTAATGCTTATGTCTGCACTCACGGAGTAACGGTTTCTTTAGGTTGTTCGTTCTCAAATCCTTGGACTCCTTGGACAGTGGTGTATTTGAGTGTAAATTTTTTGTCTGGATTGATGATTTTGTACGAAGCTTGAACGGCAAGTGTTGCCTCGTGAAAACCACATAAAATCAGTTTTAGTTTGCCAGGATATGTATTTACATCCCCAATGGCAAAAACACCAGGAAGATTTGTTTGGTAATCAAACGTATCTACCACAATGGCATTTTTCTCAATTTCCAATCCCCAATTCCCAATAGGACCAAGTTTTGGAGAAAGTCCAAACAATGGAAACCACAAATCTGTTTTTACGGTTGTTTTTTCTTCTTTGGTATGAATGACAACAGATTCAAGTTCGTCATTTCCTTCAAGTTCTTTTACCTCTCCAAACGTGTGAAGTTGCATTTTTCCATTAGCGGCCAATTCGTATGCGCGTGCAACAGAGTCTTTGTGCGCTCTAAAGCGATCACTTCTGTGTACCAAATGAACAAAGCTTCCTTTTTCTGCAAAATAAATTGCCCAATCGAGTGCTGAATCACCTCCACCAGAAATAACCATGTCTTTTCCTTCAAATTGGTCAGGATCTTTAACAATATAGCGCACACCTTTATCCTCAAAATCAGCGATATTGATGATGAGTGGTTTTCTGGGTTCAAAACTACCTAAGCCACCAGCAATCATCACTACGGGTGCGTGGTGTTGTGTGCCTTTGCTTGTGGTAACGATGAACGTTCCATCTTCTTGTTTCTCGATGCTGTCTGCGCGCTCACCCAATGTAAATCCAGGTTTAAATGGTGCTGCTTGTTCCATCAGCTTATCTACTAATTCTCCTGCCAACACAGATGGATAACCCGGAATATCGTAAATCGGTTTTTTTGGATAGATTTCGGCAAGTTGACCCCCAGGTTGTGGAATGGCATCAATAAGATGACAACGAAGTTTCATAAGACCTGCTTCAAAAATTGCAAAAAGTCCTACGGGCCCAGCCCCGATAATTATAATATCAGTTTTAATCATTTTTTTCAAGTAATTTTTCTGTTAATGCATTCATAGCTACAATTTTTTGTTCAAAATCACCCTTTAAGCTGTTTCGATACACGTATAGTTTATCTAGAAGATCGTCGGTTTCTTCTGGTAAAAAGCCCTCAAGCCACTGACGCATTCGTTTTGCTAAAGTAGGAGATTTTCCGTTTGTTGAAATAGCGACTTTCAAATTTCCTTTTGTAACAATACCACCCATATAAAAATCGCATAGCGGTGGATTGTCAGCCACATTGACCAACGTATTTCTTTTTCGACATAGTTTGTAAACGCGTTCGTTTACTTTTGGTACATCTGTTGTGGCGACGACAATATTTTTCCCTCTTAAAAATTTTCTGTGAAAAGAACGCTTAACCACTGTGACGTTTTTGTCTGCAATAAACGCTTGTGTTTCTTCCCGCACCATTGGGCTAATAAGCGTAACTCTTGCATTCGGAGATGTTTTAAATAGGAATTCTAGTTTTTCCAAAGCTACAAATCCGCCCCCAACAATAAGGACATGCAATTGTTCTGTTTTTAAAAAAATAGGGTAGAGTGTGTTCATGCGTGCTGGATTTCCTTTTGAATTTTCCACAATGCGGTTTTGTCTTCCACGGCAGACCCTACAAATATAGTGGCAGGATTGCTAATACCCTCATCTTTAACACGTTTTACAATATTTTGAAGCGTTCCAGTTACCCATTTTTCGTTTGGCAATGTGCCGTTCTGAACAATTCCAATGGGGTATTCAGCAGGTTTGTATTTTTTAAATATGGATATGATTTCCTCAAGATGCGTCATGCCCATAAGAATAACCACGGTTGCTGATGATTGTGCTGCATGTGCAATATCTTCTGAAGGTTTTCCGTCGCAAGTATAACCTGTTGTAATCCAAATGCTTTCATACATACAACGTCTGGTTAATGGAATGCGGTGTGCTGCAGCAATTCCTGTGAAAGATGAAATTCCAGGAATGAGTTTAGCCGAAATACCAAAGCGTTCTGCATGTGTGATTTCTTCAGCAGCTCGGGCAAATACCGAGACATCACCGCCTTTAAGGCGAACCACATTTTTTCCTTCAAGAACAAAATCCACAAGCATGGTGTTTATCTCAGATTGCTTAAACGAATGTTCGCCTTTTCGCTTTCCTACAAAATAATGCTTGCCCAAGTTGTTGTGCGTCAATATAACGGGGTTTACTAATGCATCATACAAAATGACATCCGCTTGCTCTACAGCACGAATGGCTTTTAGTGTGATCAGTTCTGGATCGCCAGGACCTGCACCCACAATGGTAAGGCTTCCGTTAATTTTGTTGCGCATGTCTAAATTCTTTTATCCAATCCATCAGGTGTAATACTTCTTCGTAGTAGCTATTAGCAAATGCTTCACTTGGGGAATTCGTATTTAATTGTCTTGTTACTTCGCCAAAAGATATTTTAGCTGTGCTGTGATACGTAGGGAAATGCGTTTCAAAAGCATCAATAATGGAGTGGTGTGAATTGATTTTAGCAGAACGCGTTGTAAGTAGCGCTTTTGCTGCTCTAATTCTCCCCGCATAACTGTAATAAATACTGTTTGCCCATTCTTTATTATCTAAAGCAGTTTTTGCTTTTTCAACATGTTCTTCCGCATCGAACAATAAGGTTTGAACGAGGTCAATCGTTACGCCCGCACATTCACCTACGCCAATGGCTTTTTTGTACATTTCTTCATTTCCCCAATCAACAAAATCTGATCGAGTTAGATTGGTAGTGTCGGCAAAGCCTTTTAGGTTTTGGTAGAAGTAATCCGTTTCTTTTCTCAGATAATACTGTAAAAACGATTCTTCTGACTGTGCATTTGTGTCAAAATCTTCCAATAACCAACGCAGCACTTGAGGAGTGCGCTTAGCAGGAACTTTCAATGCTTTGTCGGCATACCTACCTTCACCATTTCCTAATATGCCACCGCCCAATAAAACTTGCGTTGCGGGAGCAATGTTCCCATCAGCTTTTACGGTCATTCCTTGAAAACCAATATCTGCAATGGCATGTTGCCCACAAGCATTCATACACCCGCTAATTTTAATATTCAAGTTGTGTTTTGAGATTATTGAGGGATATTCTTCTTCAATAACACGTTGTAATTCTTCGGCTAACCCCATGCTGCTTGCAATACCCAAATTACATGTTTCTGTTCCTGGGCACGCCACAATATCATTGATTTTATGATACCCAGCTTTTGCTAAATCAAGATCCTGCAATGCTTGGTAAAGTGCTGGTAAATTGGTGTCTTTAATACCTCTTAGCAAAATACTTTGTCCAATAGTAAAACGTAAATCATCACCGCAAAATGCATCAACAACTTCGGCAAGTGCACGAGCTTTATCAGATGAAATATCACCTCGGTCAATGGCAATTCCAACGGCTACAAACCCTTCTTGTTTTTGTGAAAACACGTTGTTTTCTTTCCATTTTGCAAAATGAACATCAACAGCTTTGTCAGCGTCAAAATTGGCTGTGTTTACTGTAGTATTTTCTGTGGGAACAATCTCGATTGTTTTTGGAGAAATAGATTTATAAACGTCTTGTACTCTGTTGTTAAAGACTTCAAAGCCTTGTTCCTTAATTAAGAACTTCATGCGTGCTTTGTTTCTTCTATTGCGCTCGCCATACTGGTCAAAAACACGTACTACGGCATCTGTGAAGGGAATAAATTCCGCTACAGAAATAAATTCTTTAATAACATCAGCAACTCTGGGTTGCGCACCAATACCACCGCCAACAAGCATTTTAAACCCGCGTTTACCATCTTGTAGTACAGGAATAAACCCAATGTCATGCGTAAATGTTATCGCGTCATCTTTAGCTGAACTGGAAAAAGCAATTTTAATTTTTCGCCCCATATCTTGACAAATGGGATTACGTAAGAAATATTCAAAAAAGGCGTGTGCATAAGGCGTTACATCAAATGGCTCGTCTGGATCAATACCCGACATTGCCGATGCGGTTACGTTACGAATGGTATTTCCACAAGCCTCTCGCATGGTAATATCGTCTTGCTCTAATTCCGCCCAAAGTTCTGGGGTTCTATCTAACGATACATAATGAATTTGAATGTCTTGACGTGTGGTGATGTGCAAGTTTCCGTTTGAGTATTTATCGGAAACTTGTGCTATTCTTCGCAATTGTTTTGCTGTACATTTTCCATATGGAATTTTAATGCGCACCATTTGAACGCCTTGCTGACGCTGACCGTAAACACCTCGTGCTAAACGAAGACTTCGGAACTTTTCTTCGTCCATTTTTCCTTCTTTAAACGCAAATATTTTACGTTCTAAGTCAAGAATATCGTATTCAACAATGGGGTCTTCTATTTCGGTTCTAAAACTTTTCATGTGGTTTCTATAAATCCAACACCTGCAGTGTTGAATGTGTTTGGATCGATTAAAATAAAGGAGCCTAAAGCAGGATTTTCTTTGTAAGATTTTGTGGTGATTGGTTGCGCCAGCGCCAATCCGCCTTTGCCAATATCGTTCAGCTCCAGCTGATTAGCTTGACGGTTTTCTAAGGCTTCTAAATCAATTTTAGAGCGTACGCTTTGCACCTTTACCAAACTACGTTGAATACCTTGCTGCAACCAATATTTATTGCCTGGTGTAAATGGGGTGTCTTGCATCCAACAAAACGTTGCACTTATGTTTTTTCCGTTATTGACATTCGCTTTTTCATTGAGGATGCTATCGCCTCTAGAGGCATCAATTTCATCTACCAAAAGAATGGTACCGTTTTCTCCAGCGGAAATTTGTCCTGTGCTTTCACCATACTTTTCAATGCGTTTGATGATGCTTTTTCTCCCTGACGGGTGAATGTTAATTGCATCGCCAACTGCAAAACTTCCCGAACGAACATTTCCTGCAAAGCCACGATAATCGTGCAATTCTTCACGTTTTGGGCGAATCACATATTGAATTTGAAATGCACCGTCATTGGCTTTGTTGGTATCCAAAGGGATCGACTCAATTAAACTGAGTAGTGGAGCGCCTTCATGCCAATTTAATTTTTCAGAAATACTCACAACATTTTCGTTATACAAAGCCGATACTGGCGTGTAATGATAGGTTACACCTTCTTTTCCGTGCTTCGCAACAAGGCTCTCAAGTGTTGTTTTTATATTCTCGAAAACATCTTGGCTATAATCCACCAAATCCATTTTGTTAACTGCAAATATGATTTGCTTAATACCCAAAAGTTGGGTAATAAAAAAGTGGCGTTTGGTTTGCTCAATAACCCCTTTTCTAGCATCTAAAAGGATGATGCTAGCCTGCGCCGTTGAGGTGCCCGTCACCATGTTTCTTGTGTATTCTACATGCCCAGGGGAATCTGCGATAATGAATCTCCTTTTTGGTGTAGAGAAGAAGATATGCGATACGTCAATCGTAATGCCTTGCTCGCGTTCTGTGAGTAAGCCATCAGTGGCTAAGGACAAATCCAAATATCCAAAACCGCGTGCAGCACTTTTTTCTTCAATGTGCTGGATTTGATCTGTTTTTAATGCCCCTGTTTCGTATAAAAGCCTTCCAATTAAGGTGCTTTTTCCATCATCTACACTTCCGGCGGTGGCAATTTTAATGAGTTCCATATTAAAAATATCCTACTTTTTTGCGTTCTTCCATTGCTCCTTCTGAACGTTTGTCATCCATACGTGCACCACGTTCAGAAAAATTAGAGCCTCCAATTTCATTAATAATCGTATCGAGTTCCGTTGCTTCGGAAAGCACGGCTGCGGTACAGCTCATGTCTCCAACTGTGCGAAAACGTACTGAGGTATGTTTGCGTTCGTCGTTTTCTTCCACGTTTACATAATCCGAAACGGGCATCCATTGATTATCACGCATAAACACTTCGCGTTCGTGCGCGTAATAGATAGATGGGATTTCTAGTTTTTCTTGACGGATGTAATGCCAAACGTCTAGTTCGGTCCAGTTACTTATAGGAAATACACGAACGTTTTCGCCGTTGTGAATCATGCCGTTAAGCATGTCAAACAATTCTGGGCGTTGCAATTTTTCGTTCCACTGTCCAAAATCATCACGTACCGAAAAGACACGTTCTTTGGCACGTGCTTTTTCTTCATCACGACGTGCGCCACCCATACATGCGTCAAATTTGTGTTTTTCGATGGTGCTCAATAGGGTAGTGGTTTGCAGGCTGTTTCGGCTTGCGTGTCTCCCTTTTTCCTCGATAACATTTCCAGCATCAATATCATCTTGTACACTTCCAATGATAAGACGAAGCCCATGTTCAGCAACGAGCTTATCTCGTAATTCAATAGTTTCTGGGAAATTATGTCCTGTGTCTATGTGCACCAACGGAAATGGAATGCTTGCTGGAGCAAACGCTTTTTGCGCCAAGTGCAATAGTGTAATGGAATCTTTTCCACCCGAAAACAACAAGCACGGATTGTTAAACTGCCCTGCTACCTCTCGGATGATATAAATGGATTCTTCTTCTAATTGTTTAAGGATACTCATGATTTAATTGTATGTAGTCCGCATTCTTTTTTACTTAATTCCCACCACCAGCGACCTGCGCGTATGTCTTCTCCGGGTTCGATAGCTCGTGTGCAGGGGGCACAACCAATGCTTACATAGCCTTTGTTGTGTAATTTGTTTTGTGGTACGTTGTGTGTGTCCAAATATTCGGTTACATCTTTCAACGACCAGTGCAATAGTGGATTGAATTTTAAAATACCAAAAGATTCGTCATAACTGAAAAAATCCAAGTCTGAACGGTTCTGCGATTGGCTTTTTCGTAATCCTGTAATCCAAACGTTTTGGTTTGCTAAAGCACGTTTTAAGGGTTCTATTTTTCGAATGTTACAGCATTCTTTTCTGTTATCTACAGATTCGTAGAAACTATTCGGACCTTTAGAAGCCACTAAGTTTTCTACCGAATTTGTATTGGGTGCAAACACATTGATGCGCGTTTTAAACTTGCGTTGCGTTACATCAAGAACATCATAGCTTTCTTGAAAAAGGCGACCTGTGTCTAGCGTAAAAATTTCAATAGGTAGTTTTTGTGTAGCAATATGGTGTGTGATTACTTGATCTTCTTGCCCCAGCGAAGTAGAAAATGTAATATTCCCTAAACTCTGTTCGATTAGAAAATCAAAAAGCGCAGTTAAAGAAGGTGTTGCGCTTAGTTTTTCGTTCAATTCTTTTGCGATCAACACACTCATTTTTTCCCCCATTTGATTTTGTTCCAAACGCGCTCATGAACGACGTATAAAATCATTTTAGTCACCAATTCTATACCACCAATAGATAGTGCAAAAGCCAATTTTCCTGTTATGAGGTATGAAATAATAATGGTATCGATAGTTCCAATAATCCTCCAACTCACAGATTTTAACAGTGAACGTGACAAGCGTTCCTGTTGTTCAGTTCGCTTTTCTTTTTTGGACGATATGATGAATTGATCTACAATCATTTTTACTAATACATTGCAAATATAATTAATACTATCAAATAGATAGGATTAATAGAATATATTTTTTTACATTTGTAATATGATTTCAAATAAGTGTAAATACGCCATTAAGGCTTTAACGTATATTGCTCGTAATGACGATGGTACAAAGGCAGTTATGACAGCCGATATTGCACTAGCGCAGGATATTCCGCGTAAGTTTTTAGAAATTATTTTACGAGATTTACGAAATAACCGCATTTTGGAAAGCAAAAGAGGTAAGGATGGCGGCTTTAGACTCTTACGTCCAGCGGAAGATATTAGCCTTACAGAAATTATGCGCATCATTGATGGGCCTATTGCCATGCTGCCTTGTGTTTCTTTAAATTATTATCGGTCATGTGATGACTGCAATGAAGCACAATGTGAAGTTAAAAGTGTTTTTGAGCAAGTGCGAGACAGAACATTAGAAGTATTGAATGGGAAAACAATAAAATCACTAATTTTGAACTGAATATGGAGCGGTTAGGTGCATTTTTGTTGGCTTTTTTTGTCTTGATTATTTCAGTTGAAAGCAGTATTGGTATGCACTTTTGTCACGATCAATTGGTAGAAATTTCCATTAATCAAACGCTTTCTAGTTGTTGCAAAAATAAAATAGCGCATGACCAACCTGTGCTATCCAAGAAATGCTGTGAGATAGCCCACTTCACGTTAGAATTCCAATATACCGTAGTTGCGTCTGCGGATGTTGTATTCAGTGCATTGATTGTTGATGTTCCTGTGGTTCAATTTGAATTTAATGGTTTTGAACATCTATTAAAGCAACAATTTATATCCATTGAACCACCACCCGAATCTGCTCATACAGCATTGCATATTTTATTTGAGTACTTCCTGATTTGATTTTACAAACACCCGCTGTTTTGTTTGTTTAATTTTAAATCATTTATTATGTTCAAATCTTATTTTATATTAATTATTATCATAAATTTTAGTGCATTGTCTGCACAACATCACTTTGTTACTGGCTATGTCTATGAACAAAGTAGTGCGACTCAAACACCACTTACTGGCGCAAGTGTGTATTGGGAAAACTCATCATCAGGGACCGTTACCAATGATGAAGGCTATTTTGTTATAAAACATAGATCTGAAAATAGTGTTTTGGTTGTTTCCTATTTGGGATTTAAAACGATAAAAATCACTTCTGGTTTTCATCAACCTATCCAAGCAGTTTTAGTTCCAGATGATGCTTCAAATTTGGACGAAGTTATTATTTCTCAAAAGCGTAAACCCTTACAGCGCGCAATTTTTAGTTCCAGAAACGTGACCACTATTGGAAGTGATGAATTGCTAAAAGCCGCTTGTTGTAATCTGTCAGAGAGCTTTGAAACCAACCCATCGATTGATGTAAACTATGCAGATGCACTTACAGGAACTAAACAAATTCAAATGTTAGGATTGACAAGTCCGTATATATTGTTTACACAAGAAAATATTCCAAGTTTGCGTGGCAGCAACCAAACGTTCGGACTTACTTTTACGCCAGGAACTTGGGTAGAGAGCATTCAAATAACCAAAGGTGCAGGAACAGTAACCAGTGGCTACGAAAGTATTTCGGGTCAAATCAATACTGAATTGATAAAACCTTTAACGGCTTTGCCGCTTTTTATAAACGGTTATCGCTCTATTAATGGACGAACGGAGCTTAATATCCAATCCAAATACCAACTTTCTTCAAAATGGGCAACCACGCTTTTTTTGCACGGAAATCAACGCGCCCTAAAAAACGATCAAAACAGCGATGGATTTTTGGATATGCCATTATCAAAACAGCTTAATATCCTAAATCGTTGGCAGTTTATAGATACAGAAAAAGGATGGGTTGGTTTTGCCAGCTTGCGTTATCTTAAAGATGATAAACAAGTTGGACAATTGGATTTTGATCCAAACATACACAAATTTGGTAACTCGGTTTGGGGTGGCGAGCTCAAAACAAAAAAATGGGATATAGCCCTAAAAACAGGGTATGTTTTTCCTAAAATCCCATACCGAAGTTTTGGTTTTCAGTCGGCGGTGAGTAACCACAAACAAGAAGGCTATTTTGGTAACAATACCTATGATGTTTCGTACACCAGTTATTTTCATCATTTGGTTTATCAATCCATACTTGGCAATACGCTACACAAGTTCAAAACAGGATTGCAGTATATGGCAGATATATATGATGAAACGATTTTAGACACCAAGATTCTCCGAAATGAAACCAATATTGGTGGTTTTTTTGAATACAGCTACGACAGTCAAGAGCAGTTTAACATGATATTAGGTTTGCGATTGGATCATCACAATATTCTAGGAGATTTTATTACACCACGTGTTCATTTTCGCTATGCCCTTAATGAGAATAAAACCATTTTACGCTTATCAGCCGGAGAGGGAAGACGTGTTTCAAACCTTTTTTCAGAACACCAAAAGTTTTTGGGAAGCCAACGCTTATTATCCATAGCGCAACCCACAAAACCCATGTATGGATTACTGCCCGAACGTGCCTGGAATTACGGTTTTAGCTGGATACAAAAAGCTTCGCTTTTTAATCAGCCCATAGAAATGAGTTTGGATGCATATCGTACAGAATTTGCAAATCGGGTAGTGGTGGATTGGGAAACAGCAGGAGCAATATCTTTTTACAATTTAGAAGGAAAAAGCCATGCGCAAAGCCTACAATTTTCGGCAAGCACGAATTTTAATGAGCGTATAGATGTACGTTTTGCTTATAAAGCCTATGATATAAAAACGAACTACCGCTCAGGGTTTAAACGAGTTCCATTGCAGCCTAAAACACGTTGGTTTGCGTTTTTGGGATATGGCTCTAAAATAATAGCGGGAAAGCAATGGCGCGCCGATGCTACTTTTCACCGCGTTGGCCAACAGCGATTGGTAGCTACTTTTGATTCACCATCAAAAACGGCAGCTGCTTTTTCGTTGTTAAGCTCACAACTTACGCGCCAGTTTTCAGCTAAATTTTCGGTCTATTTGGGAGCAGAAAACCTATTTGATGTAAAGCAAAATGATGCGGTTTTGGGAGCGGAAAACCCGTTTGGCGCAGCTTTTGATACAAGTCAGTTGTATGCGCCTGTTTTTGGTAGAATGCTATATGCGGGATTCCGTTTTAATTTATAACTTTAAGGTCATGAAAGTACATTTAATTATGATGCTGTTTTTAACTGCTACAGCAGCAGCACAAACTGAAAAAGCAACTATTTCTGTTCGTGGTAATTGCAATATGTGCAAAGCACGTATCGAAAAGGCAGCCATCAAAACCAAAGGCGTAAAATATGCTGTTTGGCAAACAGATACAGAGACGCTAAAACTGATTTATAATTCAAATAAAACAACGGTATCGAAAGTTTCAGCAAATATTGCTGCTGTAGGACATGAAGCAAATGGCGTTGCGGTTGTTGATAGCGTTTATGCGGCTTTGCCCATGTGTTGTCAATATGCCGATGGGAACCCACATAGAAAGGAGGATTTATAGTAAAACTTTACGAAGTGATTCGCATTTTGGTACGTCTAAAACAAAAAACCCACAACATTTGTTGTGGGTTTTCTTTTGCGGAGAAAGAGGGATTTTGTTCCAATCTCCCTCTTTTGGCATTTTGCAGATGCCTATGTCTTAAAACAAAAAAACCATACAAGTAAACTTGATGGTTTTTCGTTTCAAGCCCTAATCGCTTGTCTGCGGAGAAAGAGGGATTCGAACCCCCGGAGGTGTGACCCTCAACAGTTTTCAAGACTGCCGCATTCGACCACTCTGCCATTTCTCCAATGGCTGCAAATATAACCTCTTTTTTTGTTTCTGAAAGCCCATTTTCAAACTTGCTAATCCCTACATTTGTTTGATGTTAGATTTTCCGTTTGATATTCTCGTTTTAATTGCTGCTGGTCTGTTTGCCGGCTTTGTAAACACCATGGCTGGTGGCGGCTCTTTGCTAACATTGCCTTTGCTTATCTTTCTGGGTTTACCACCTGCTACAGCTAACGGGACCAACCGCATTGCCATATTCGTTTCAGCCAGCTCGGCGACTCTCGGATTTCGAAGTAAAAACATCAACTCCTTTCCTTTTAGCATCTATTTGGGCATCACTGCCTTCTTGGGAGCCCTAATTGGTGCACGTATTGCAGTTGAAATAGACGGGCTTTTATTCAATAAAATCTTGGCCATCATCATGATAGCTGTTGTTCTTTTAATGGTTTTTAAACCCAACTATAAATCAGAACTTCTTAAGCCCAAAACCACAGGAAAGACACTGATATGGTCAATGATCGCTTTCTTTTTTATTGGTATTTACGGCGGCTTTATAAACGCCGGTATTGGATTTATCATCATGTTGTTTTTAAACTACGTAAACAAATTAGATTTGGTACGGGTCAATGCCACTAAGGTCGCTTTGGTCCTAATCTACACCACTGGAGCACTAGCAACCTTTATATTGAGCGGACATATCAACCTAAAATACGGCATTGCTTTAGCTTTAGGAAACGCTGCTGGTGCTTTTTTTGCATCTCGATACTCCGTTAGGAAAGGGGAGGGCGTTATCAAAATCGTCATGATTGTTATGGTTATTGCCATGTCAGTTAAACTTTGGTTTTTCTAATTTTGATGTAACAAATGCTTCCGAGTTTCGTTAGTATGTCAATATCCCATTTAAATAAATGATAAAACCTACATATGGACTCTTGCTTAACCCGCGTATTTATTTTCATACTCCTCACTTTTTGTATTGCTTTTGCTTTTGCAAATACATCAAGTGAACAAAAAACAGGCACCCTTACTGGAAAGGTTTATGACGCTGCATTAAATCAGCCTTTACCCTATGTAAATGTGTTGTTGTTGAATGAAGCACGCAAAACCCTAATGGGTACCATTACTGACGAAAATGGATTGTTTAAAATCGACGGCATTCCTGAAGGGAAGCATATCGTTAGCGTTCAATACATTGGCTTTGAAACCATTGAAAAACCTGTAGTCATTGGCAAACAAATCTATAAGGTAGATACGGGAGTATTGTGTCTAATCGAAAGTTTGACCGCCCTCGACGAAGTGGAAGTAATCGCTGAAGTATCAACCATTGAGCAAAAAGTTGACCGTAAGGTCATCACCATTGGCAAGGACTTGGCAGCAGCCGGAACAGCTTCAGAGCTTATGGTAGGCATCCCCTCTGTAAGTGTTGATCCGCAAAATGGTGCCATAAGCTTGCGTGGGAATGAAAATGTGCGTGTGCTTGTAGACGGAAGACTCTCCAATATTCCTGCCGCACAATTGCTCAAGCAAATCCCCTCTTCAGCGATAAAATCCATTGAGCTCATAACAAACCCCTCAGCCAAATACAATCCAGAGGGCATGAGTGGTATTATAAATATAGTGCTACATAAAAATCAGATGCTTGGTTTTAATGGATCGCTAAGTGCAAATTGGAGTTATGATATAAATCCTAAATTTAACAGTGGTTTGAATCTCAATTACCGCAACGGAAAGTTTAATCTTTATGGAAATTACAGCAATAACTTTTCTAAAAATGATAACAACGGTCATATTAATCGAACAAATAATACGTCTCGACAATTGTTTGAATTTAATGAAGATAGATCGTCTCAGATTTTTAAAGTAGGATTGGATTTTTATATGGATGAAAAGAATACCTTATCTGTTTTTACAAGTCTAAACCCTGCCAAAAATAGAAGTCTAGGTATTTCAAAAGCGTTTTTTGAAAATGATGCTACAAAAGACGAACATCAAATTTTTGATGCTAATGGAACCAACGAATCAACGCAATACAATTTTAATTTTAAGCATGACTTTGCTAAAGAGGGCAGCAATATTGAATTAGAAGTAGATCACAATTTGTTTGATGAAGACCGCCCAGTTCCATTTGTCTATCCCACAAACTCAACGCAAAACTATACCGACCAGAACAAACCAACAAGAGTGCGAACAACCATCAACTTGGACTATGTGAACCCGCTCACAGAAAAGAGCAAACTGGAGCTTGGTGCAGAAGCGCGGTTGTTCAACTCATTAATCGAGTTCTCCTCAGACCAATTGCTTCGGGATGAGAACGGTCGGCAAATAACATACCGTGACATTGATTATGATTATACACGCGACATTTATTCTCTCTATGCTACCTATGGTAAGAAACTCGACAAATGGACGTATCAATTTGGACTACGCGCAGAAAGTGTCCGTGTTGATGCCCTTGCCAAAGAAAACAGCACGGTTTCGGGTACAAGTCAATTGTCCAGTTTTCCATTTGAGAACAACTACACAGAATTGTACCCCTCTATGTATGTAACCTATTCATCGACAGCGAAAAAATCCTATCAGTTGAGTTATAGCCGACGTATCGACCGTCCGGGATTGGGACAAATCAATCCAATTAAAGAGTGGTCTACACCCTTGGTTTCTTCGTACGGAAATCAGGAATTACGCCCTCAATTCACCAATTCGTTTGAGTTGAACTACACCCGGAGGCTAAAGAAAGGCTCTTTTACAACAGGCGTATTTTACAGGTTTATCAGTGAAGAAATTAACCGTGTGGTTTTGGTTGATAGAGCAGACGTGGGTTCGGGTCGGGTTATCATTACACACGATAACTTTGATGATACTTCAGCATTCGGGTTAGAATTATCGTCCAATTATAGGCCTTATAAATGGTGGAGCATCAACGGTAGTTTTGATTTGTTTTCGCAAACCCAGAAGGGAGTTGCAGAGCGTTTGAGTAAGCCCATTGATACAGCAACCAAAGATGATATTGAGACCATCATCATTACGGTCGATAATGTGGCCTATAACTTTAGGATGTTTAATAGTTTCACTGCTACCAAAAAACTGAGTTTTACCGCCTTTATGTTTTACCGTGGGCGCAACAAAACATTGCAATTTGATGTGCTTCCCATGTATTTTGTCAATATAGGTGCACGATTGAATATTTTAAAGGGGAAAGGGAACATAAGTTTGAATTACAACGATATTTTCAACACCATGCGTTTTGGATTTGAAGGCCGTTTGCCATACCCTCAAATTGGAAGGTTCTATTGGGAGAGTCAAACCATTCAACTCGGATTTAATTACCGATTTGGAAGCAATAAATACCAAGCCAGATCACGTAGAGAACGCTATAGTGATGAAAAAAATAGTGGCGGAGGTATGTTCTAATAATTCTCGTAAGAAACAATCTGTAATCCATAGCCAGACATGCCCACACGTTTGATTTTATCGTTGTTGGACAACAATTTGATGTTGCTGATGCCTACGGCGTGAATCATTTGTGCGCCAATACCAAAATCCTTTTCATCCAATTTAGGTGCACGCAACGCAGCTTCTCCCTTAAGCGCCTTGATTTGCTCTAGTAGCTTGTTGGCAGGTTGCAATTGGTTGATAAAAATTATAGCACCTTTTCCTTCTTCCCGAATGCGTTTAAAGATTTTGTCAAGGGTGTTTTCACTCTTTTGATTTAGAATGCTAGCCAATTCACTGTTCAACTGATGCGTGTGTACTCTTGTGAGCACGGCTTCGTCTTTGTCCCAAC
>CATAMV010000008.1 GCA_949487855.1 Bacteroidota bacterium | reverse complement strand
ATATAAGAAAATGCAGGCAACTCAAGTGCCTTGTTAATAAGTGCTTTGTTGATTTTCATCTCAATTGTTTCACACTTCCATCGGGTAATACTTTCAAAACTCGCGATGGTATTTGTGCTATATTGTCTTTATTCAAAGGTACTACTTCGTCCACTTGCGCCAAAATTTGTCCGGCTATTTCATAATAGGTAGCGGGGATGGGTGCGCCGCTTAAGTTTGCAGAGGTACTTACAATTGGTTTTCCAAAAGCTGTAATTAAATCGATTACAAAACACGGTTTTGGCATTCGGATTGCAACGGTTCCGTTATCGCTGATAACGCCTTTTGCTAGTTCTTTCCCTTTAGGATAAACAAGTGTTGTTGGGTGTTCACTATTTATTAATTCTTCAATATTTTCAGGGACGTTTTCGACGTATTGCTTTAACATCTCAATATCAGCAACAAGTGCAATAAGCGGTTTGTTTTTTGGACGGTTTTTTAGTTTAAAAATGGCATCTACTGCCTTTTGATTTGTTGCATCACACCCCAATCCCCAGATGGTATCGGCTGGGTATAGCAGCGTTTTTCCTTGCTTTAAGGCCGAAACGAATTTATTAATGTCTATTTTCATTTTTATAGTCAAGTGCAATTTTTGCCTTTAGCCAAGTTTCTCGGGTACGTAACTTACAGATGATCCATCCTGTTTTTCCATCTAAAAAACCTGCTCTAAAAATATAACTATTCAAAAATTTAAAAGCTGGTTTTAAGTAGAGATTAAAAATCCCAATTTTTTTGCCCTCTTTTATGTACGCTTGTGCTGCTTGTTGTGCGTAACGTTCAATTTTTTTGGTGTAGTGTTCTAAATTGTCTGTGGTGTAATGTATGATAGTACTGTTTAAGCTTCCAAAAGGTTTGGTATACTCAATTTCCTCGTGTACCATTTTGTTTTCATATCTATGTAAATCACGATGAAAAAAACGCACCACGCGATCGTTTTGCCAGCCACAAAAACGCACTTTTTTTCCTAAAAAATAGTTTGTTCGATGCATCCAAAATGCGGTGTGTTTTGGTCTTGTTTGTAAGATGTTTTTTATTTCAGTAGCTAAATTTGTAGATACGATTTCATCTGCATCAAGTAAAATAATCCATGGGTGCTTTGCTTGTGGAATAGCCCAATTTTTTTGGTCTGCAGCATAGCTGTATTTGCGTTGTAAAACCCGCGCACCAAATTTTTCACAAAGTGCAACCGTATTGTCTGTGCTAAACGAGTCAATGACTAAAATTTCATCTGCCCAATTAATGGATTTCAAGCAGTTTTCAATGTTTTTTTCCTCGTTATATGTTGTTACAATTGCGGTAATACTTGTGTCAAATCCTTGAGCCAGGTATTTTTCAATTTTAGGATTAATTACATCGATTGAAAACAAGTTCTTTGTGAAAGTATAGGCATTCTCTCCCATACTCTTAATAAGGTTACTATCTAGATAAAATCTTTCAATAGCTTTATAGAATTGTTCAACATCATTATCGGAAGTCAATATACCCGTTGAATTGTGTTTAACAATTTCGGGCTTACTACTATTATCAAATGCAATTACGGGTATTTTATTAGCTGCCGCTTCGATGATTACAAACCCAAATCCTTCATACAAAGATGGTAATAGAAGAACATCGCCACTCTTGTAAAAATCTTTGGGATTTTTAACAAACCCTACTAAACGTACATAATCATTAAGTTGATTTATTTCAACTCGTTTTTGAAGATGTTCATAAAGACTACCAATTCCTCCAATCAATAGCTTAAAACGGAACCCATT
>CATAMV010000007.1 GCA_949487855.1 Bacteroidota bacterium | reverse complement strand
TTCATTGGAGGTACGCTAACCATAGTTACTGAAAGCGATGCAAATCTTGAGGTTTATAAAAATGGGGTCCTTTTTGCAAATAAATCGAATACTGCTGCAGTGAATTTGAATGCTATTGCGAAATCCGTTGTTGGAAAAACAGGATACACAACATATTTGCTTGAAACTCAAATTGATGGCACTACCGTAAACCCAAGTACTGCATTAACTGGAAATATATCTGTCTTTTCTGATAAAGAACTTTATGTGGCCTCTACTACTTTTGGGGATGCTGCGTCGTCTGGAAGCTATTATTCTGGGTTTGTTTCTAATCCAATTCTAAGATCGGACTTAAGTGTTTCTGCATTAGGAAATTGTATTCAAAGTGACGGAAATTCAAATGTTATACTTTCCACCTCTTCTGCTTATGACTCTTATCAGTGGTATATGTATGACGACGCCGGGAATACCTATGTGACAGCTCCAGGGAGTTCCAATGGACAGTCCTATAGCCCAGAAGCAGCTGGAATATATAGACTGATTGGAAAACTCGCTTGTTATCCTTTGGTTGATTATATTTCCGATAATATTGTTGTAAGTATATGCCCTGATGATTTTGATGACGATGGTGTGGCCGATAATTTAGACCTTGACATTGACAATGATGGTGTGTTAAATGCTGTTGAGTCCTTTGGAAATGTGGCGATAGATTTTACTAACGTTGCTGCTCCGGTTATTGCACTTCCTAACACCAATCCCCCAATAACAAGTGCTGCAACCATTAGCGCGTCATCAACCTCCGCTACATTTGGGGGAAATTCTGCTGGAGAAATTTTATCGGAAATTCCGGCTAGTGGAATTAATGAAGAAACCACTTACAGCCTTATGCCTATTTTGCCTAACAATGAAGCTCTTAATTTGCATGTTATTTTACAAGAAAACGGAGTTATAGAAAATGAGTCTGAAATTATATCATTTGCCGCTTTTCCAACAAATAAAAGTATTTCTATTTTAGATCCTGGAGAAAGGCTGCTTGTTGATGTAGGAACAGGTTTTCAAAGAATTCCAGCTGCGGGTTTTTCAGGGAGTACCCTAAAATTAAAGCGAAACGAATCGCCATTAGACACGTCAATTCCTGTTGAAATTTTTGGTAGAGATCTAAGCGGATTTAAAATCATGCATGCATTAAACGCAAGTGCTACCTCGGATGGTTATTTGAAATTTTCAATTGAAATTTTCGACTACAAAAATGATTCTGATGGAGACGGTGTCATTAATTCTTTTGAACTAGACAGCGATGACGATGGCTGTAATGACGTTATTGAAGCAGGGTATGAAGATCCAGACAACGATGGGCTTGTAGGTGATAGCCCTATCGTATTTGACCCAAGTTCGGGTACATCAACAGCAGATATTCGAGGGCGCGTTGTATCTCCAGGCTACGATTATAACATACTCCCCTTAGACAACGATAACAACGGCATTTACGACTTTCAAGAAGCAGGAACACCTGCTACACTTTCGCAAGATTTTGCTGCTGCGACTGCTGTATTATGCGAAGGAGAACAACTCTCTTTAACGTTTAAATCTGCTGATGCTGACAGCGTTTTATGGGAGGTAGATACAAATGCTGACGGCATTTTTGAACCTGCTAACACATTAGGAACAATTGCCAATGACGGTGATACCTATGAGTTTCTCATAAATAGCGTTACAACGGCACTAGACCAAGCCGTTTTCCGAGCAAGCCTGAGTAAAAAAACCTACGCATGTTCGACATCGACAAAACTTTTTACGCTTACTGTCAATGACAATACCACCAAACCTACCCTCGACCCATTAACCGTTGTGTGTAAAGGGGCCACTGTAGCTGACTTAGATACAACTGTGGTTTGGTATAGCGCTGCTACAGGTGGAAGTCCGCTTGCAAATGATGCTGTTTTGGCACACAATACCCCCTATTTTGCAGCATCTATTGTAAATGGGTGCATTGGTGAATTGAGAAGCGAAACCAAAGTGGTTGTTAATGATCCTGTAATTAGTACCGTTTCTGGCAATACCACTTTTTGTGCCGAAGAAACGGTAATGCTTTCGCTTGATACAGATAAAATTTTACCTACCCCCGACGATTTTGCGCGTATCAATAACTTAGTATTTATAGAAGATATTGCCGGTCCTGTGGAATACGACAACGGGTTTTACTACACGCAACAAGGTATCAAAACTGGTGTGCAACCCATTACGTGGCCAACCGCCAAAGCGCTTGGCGAGTCCATTGTGGGCGCCACAATGTATATCATAAACAGCACAACAGAAGAAACCCTTGTATATGAAGGTTTACAGTATATGGGGCTTACAGGAAACGATGGTGTAGCGTTTTGGCTAGGGTTATTTCAAGACCGAAACGCAAGCGATTATCTAGAGCCTGATGGTGGTTGGTATTGGGTAGATGGAACACCCTTGACATATCAAAACTGGTGGAGTGGTGAGCCCAATAATGCTGGAAATGAAGATTACGGGCAATTTGAATTCGCCAATAATGGAAAATATTGGAATGATATGAATTTGACGTATTCGGATGGTCAGTCGTATCCTATTTTTGAATACAAAGCATTAACCAATATTGAATGGTTTACTATTGATAGCAATGGGGCGCCAACTCAAATAGCTGGTGTTGCCAATAGCAGCCAACTGGAAGTATCACCCTTAGTAACAACTTCCTATTTTGTCCGCGTTACCACCAACGGAATGGTTTGTGATTCTGAGACATTTACCATTACTATTAATCCGTTGCCGGTTGCTAACAACGTGTCAAACCCGATTGAAATTTGTGTTGACAACAACAACGGAGCCATAGCGTCAACAGATTTAAAAGGTGCTTTTGACTTAACCCTTGCAGAGGCAACCATTCTAGGGGGTCAACCTGATACAAATCATACCGTTGCCTATTATACTACTCAAGGAGGTGCTGAAAATGAAATTGCTGCTGCAAAAATTCTAACGCCAGAAGCATATACCAATACATCAAATCCGCAAACCATTTACTATCGTGTTACCAATACAGGCACAAATTGCGTTAGCGATATTGGTGAGTTGACGATTAAAGCAAATGCACTTCCACCTAAAATAACAATTCCTGATTTTGAAGCGTGTGATAATTTAACGAGTGGAAGCGATGAAGATGGCATTTTGCAGTTTGACCTTTCAGCACAAACAGCAAGTATTGAAGCCTTACTAGGCAGTACAACACAGTGGTCAGTCAGTTATCATGAAACCGTTGCAGATGCTGAAGCAAAAAATGCAATAACAGAATATACTACCTCGGCTTCTGATAATAGCAAAAAGACGATAATTGTTCGATTAGAAGATAATACTACAGGCTGTTACCGTATAGACAACACGCTTGACTTAATTGTTTTTGAGTTGCCAAAAATTAGTAAAAGTAGCTTCTTGCGAGAGCAATGTGACACCGATACGGATGGTATAGTGCAAGACAACCTAACGCTGTACAACGCAATCTTTTCAGTAAATCACACGAATGAAAAGTTTACCTACTATTGGGACAGCAACCATACAGATGAAATCACATCTCCAAGTGCATTTTTTAACATCGACAGTGGTGGAAACCCTATTCCTGATGTGACGGTATATGTGAAAATCACAAATGATAACGGCTGTGAGCGCACTTTTGACCCTGCTAATGGCAATCTCCTTACGTTAATCCTAAAGGTTCGGGCTAGCGGAATTAAAAGTAGCTTTTTAAAGAGTTATTATACTTGCTTAGACCCAAGTGCCAAAACAAATACAGGCATCAGTACTTTTAATAAAGCTGTTTTTGTTGATTTGGAAAATAAATTAATTGCGGAGCATCCCGCTTTTGCAAACAGCAATGTGACTATTCAGTTTTTTGAGAACGAAAGCGACGCCGCATCTAAAACAAACCCTATTGATACGTCTCAAGATTACATGAACACCACGCCAAACAATCAAGAAATTTGGGCGGCTGTTGATGCAAATGGGTTAACAGAAACTACGTGTCTAGGGCTAAAGCAAGTTGCCAATCTTGTTGTTGAGCCACTTGCTATTCTTCACCCAGTAACAATTCCAAGCCAATGTGATGGGGATAGTGCAAATGACACAGACGCTGAAGACGGGCTTTTCCCGTTTGATACTAGTACGGTTATGTCTCAATTACTGCTTGGGCAAAATCCAGCCGATTATGACATAACATTCTACGACAAAAACGATCTTGTTATCAGTACAAATGGGTTTCCAACAGAATACCTAAGTCCCTCTCAGTCAATACGCGTAGTGGTTGAAAACAACCCCTCAAACGTCACGCCTGCTTGTTATCAAGAGGCATTTATTTCTTTTACGGTTGACGATAGCCCCGAAGTTGGTACTTACAACATGCCCCCAGTATGTGATAACGATGATGGTATTTTAGATAATTTAGGTGTTTTTGATACAAGTTCCCTTAACACGGAGCTCCTTGCCGGGCAAACCAATATGGAAATTCAGTTTTTACAGCGTGATGGTTTGGGCAATAATACTGTTATAGGTAACACCTTACCCAATCCGTTTACAACGGCCACGACAAAAGTTATAGCACAAATTTATAATCCTCTTAATACTACATGTGTTGCTGAAGAAGTTATTACTTTTCAAGTAAACGAAAACCCTGTTTTCAATTTACCCACAGATTTGGTTTATTGCCAAAATCTAGGTTCTGATACCATTTATGTAACCAGTCCAGGTGCTACTTATGATTACGCATGGGAACGTAACGGGGTGCCTATAACAACGCAATTCACACAAAACCTAATTATTTCTGAAGGCGGAACCTATAGTGTTACTGCAACAAACCCTTTTACAGGTTGTGCTACAACAAAAGTGGTGGTGGTTGATCCCTCTGAAATAGCCTTGTTTGACGCTGAAGACGTTACGATTTATGACCTAACAGGAGATGGCAGTAACCGTATTGAAATCGATAATAGTGAAACGGCTTTGGGTATTGGCAATTACGAATTTGCGCTAAAACTAAATGATGACCCTATCGGCCTTTACCAAGATAGTCCCGTTTTTGAAAATGTCCCTCCAGGGATACATACCTTATATGTAAGAGATAAAAAAGGTTGTGGCATTGAAAATTTGGTGATTTCTGTTATTGGGTATCCATTTTACTTTACCCCAAATGGAGATGGCACAAATGACACCTGGCAAATTTTAGGAGTGAGTGCAACCTTTCAGCCATCGTCATTAATTTATATTTTTGACCGTCACGGGAGATTAATGGCTCAAATTCCTGCCGACGGAATCGGGTGGGACGGTACTTATAACGGAACCGCTATTCCCGCAGATGATTATTGGTTCCGTGTGAAATTAGAAGATGGTAGAAGTTTTACAGGACATTTTAGTTTGATACGATGATGAAGCGAGCAGCAACAACCGTTTTTGGCGAATGGGCGGCATTGGGTAAAGATGAAAAGATGGCGCATGGGCACGAAAGTGCCGTTAAAAATATGCTTGAAGCCGTTCTGAAAAACCATACCGCGTACCGCTTTATTGATGCCGGTTGTGGTAATGGGTGGGTGGTGCGTATGGTAAGGCAATTGGAAGATTGTAGCGCTGCTTTAGGTGTGGATGGCTCAAAAAAAATGGTTGAAAAAGCCCAACGTATTGACCCAGAAGGCACCTACCTCCACGCTGACTTAATGACGTGGATTCCCAACGAAAAGATTGACATTGTTCACGCAATGGAAGTTGTTTATTATCTCGACGACCCAAAAGCATTTATCAAATCTGTTTACACCAATTGGCTTAGTAAAAATGGGCAGCTCGTGATTGGAATTGACTTTTACACAGAAAACACGGTTTCACATTCTTGGCCCGAAGACTGTGGTATCACAAAAATGCGATTGTTTTCTGAAAAAGAATGGGTTTCTTTTTTCAAAGCTGCTGGCTTTAAGTCGGTAACGTCTAGGCGTGTTGATCCAAAAGAAGGCTGGGCAGGAACCTTGGTTGTTACAGCAACGGTGTAGTCTATTAAGAAAAAACCCGCAGCCATAAAAGGTTGCGGATTTTACTGTGGTCCCACCTATACTTTAACCACTATGCTTGTAGTCTGGTAATCAATATGTTGTAAATGCAAGTGTCCTATAAAGTAGGACAACTTATCCTTTTTGATAGGACAATTAATTTGTTGGGAGGACAATTTTT
>CATAMV010000006.1 GCA_949487855.1 Bacteroidota bacterium | reverse complement strand
TTAGAAGAAGCCGAAGCAAATGGTGTTGAATTTAGCTATGAATTTAGAACCGTAGAAAATCGTTGGCTTGATGTTCTTATTGGGTTTTTACCTCTTATACTCATCATTGCCATTTGGTTATTTATCATGCGTCGTATGTCTAGCGGTGGCGGCGGTGGCGGCGGTGCTCAGATATTTAATATCGGCAAGTCTAAAGCTAAGCTATTTGACGAAAAAACCGATGTGAAAATCACGTTCAAAGACGTTGCAGGTCTTGAAGGTGCAAAAGAAGAAGTACAAGAAATTGTTGATTTCCTTAAAAATCCAACGAAATATACTGTGTTGGGAGGTAAAATTCCTAAAGGGGCGTTACTAGTAGGACCTCCTGGAACAGGAAAAACACTCTTAGCTAAAGCAGTTGCTGGAGAAGCAAAAGTGCCGTTTTTCTCGCTGTCGGGTTCTGATTTTGTAGAAATGTTTGTAGGTGTTGGTGCATCGCGTGTGCGTGATCTATTTAAGCAAGCTAAAGACAAATCTCCGGCGATTATTTTTATAGATGAAATTGATGCTATTGGACGTGCTCGTGGGAAAAACAACATGACAGGGTCTAATGATGAACGGGAGAACACGCTAAATCAGCTTCTCACAGAAATGGATGGTTTCGGCACGAATACTAACGTTATTGTTATTGCAGCTACCAACCGCGCTGACGTACTAGACAAAGCTCTCATGCGTGCAGGTCGTTTTGATCGTCAAATTTATGTGGACTTACCAGACTTAAACGAACGAAAAGAAATTTTTAAAGTACACCTAAAGCCCTTAAAATCTGACCCAAAACTGGATGTGGATTTTCTTGCAAAGCAAACCCCGGGCTTCTCAGGCGCAGATATTGCGAATGTCTGTAATGAATCGGCACTTATTGCCGCCCGAAAGAACAAGAAAAAAGTAGGACGTCAAGACTTTTTAGATGCCGTGGATCGAATTGTTGGTGGACTTGAGAAAAAGAGTAAAATTATTACACCCGAAGAAAAGAAAACCATTGCATTCCACGAAGCAGGACATGCCACTGTTAGCTGGATGTTGCAATACGCAGCCCCACTTGTAAAGGTTACTATTGTACCACGCGGGCAATCTTTAGGTGCTGCATGGTATTTACCAGAAGAACGTCAAATTGTTCGTACCGAGCAGATGCTTGACGAAATGTGTGCTACATTGGGTGGACGTGCTGCAGAAGACATTATATTTAATAAAATCTCAACGGGTGCACTTAGTGATCTTGTAAAGGTTACGCAACAAGCTAGAGCGATGGTAACCATTTATGGACTAAATGACAAAATTGGAAACATTACGTATTATCAAACTAATGAGGGTGATTATGGATTTACAAAACCATATTCTGAGGAAACAGCAAAACTCATAGATGCTGAAATTTCAGCTATTGTTGAAAAAGAATATAAACGTGCAGTTCAATTGCTCAAAAAGCATAAAGGAAAACTCACAGAACTTGCTGAGCGGTTATTGGAAAAAGAGGTCATTTTTAAAGATGACTTAGAGCGAATATTTGGCACACGTCCTTTTGAAAAGCCTGAAGAAGTAGCAGCTCCAAAACCGAAACCGAAAGCTACTCCTAAGAAGCGCACAACAACAAAACCAAAAACAACCAAAGATGAATTACCCAAAGATGCGAAATAGTTACGATTTGTTACCTTTGTGTAACAAGTAGATTTTGTGAGTAAAATTTGGTCAACATTATTTGGAAAAAAGACAGCCCCAAAAGAATTGGATGTGGAAGAACGTGGACCACATATGCCTGCCAAAGAAATGCCAATTGAACAAATTTTTGCTGGAAAGTTCACAAAACGTGGTGGTAAATTCGTGTACTGCGAACAACTCGAAGATGCCAAAACCACCTTCAACGATATCACTAAAGAGTACCCTACCGAAATACGTGAATTACTTTGTTTTGACCCAAAATTGGCAGAAAAACTAGATGTTGGAATAACATTAACTAAAACAAATCTTAACGCCAAAATGATGTTATGCAGCTGTGAGTCACTAGTTGCTTATGATGGTAGCGTGGTGGTCTGTGAGCATCAACTGGGAACAAACAAACTCTCTGATTTGCCCGAAATACTAGTGATTTTGGCGGGTACACGGCAGTTTTCTAATACGGTGTCGGATGCATTAAAAAACATTAAGCTCCGCTATGCAGATAGTATTCCACTTAATATTACATCAATCAAACAATTTAAATCCGACTCTTTCAAAGACGACAACTACATGAACTATGGAAGTGGGGTAAAAGAAGTGTACCTATTACTGCTTGAAGACTTTTCATGACACTCTTTGTTCGCTTAATAACATCTTTTTTTTATGCCGGGCTTTTGTTGGGAAGCCTTTACATTAATACAATCTTTTTTTCTTTAGTTATACTTGCAATGACAATCGTTTCATTATTTGAAATTCAGCGAATTACAACTAAAAAAGTTCCTATAGTTTACATATTTTTTCCAATAGCACTACTCCTTTCATTTCTTTTTGAGCAAACTAATCTGGCACTGCTTATTACTGGAGTTATTGGGTTTTTACTTATGATGACTTTATTATGGACTAAAAAAGACATTGATTACTCAAAAGCTTTTGTAACTATTTTAGGATTTTTTGGCGTAAGTATACCGCTCGTATTGTTGGTGCTTCTAAGCACTCAAAATCCAGATTTTGTTGCTTTCCTTTTTGGTGTTATTTGGCTCAATGACTCGGGTGCCTATTTGGTTGGTACAATGGTTGGAAAACGTGCTTTAGCTCCTACTATTTCGCCCAACAAAACCATTGAAGGTAACATTGGAGGCATTATCATTACCACAATAATCATGTTTTTTGTGGGACGTTATTTTGAAATGTTTGATACCAAAGTCATGCTTGTTATAACTGTAATTACTGCTTTTTGTGGAGGGTTGGGCGATTTGGTGCAATCAAAAATCAAACGCAAATGCCGTGTAAAAGACAGTGGGAAAATACTGCCTGGCCATGGAGGAATGTACGATCGATTAGATAGTTTGTTATTGGCAATTCCATTATATATTTTAATTTTAGTGTTATTCGGATATGTTTCATAAAGAAGGTTTTACCATTCTCATAGTAAGTTTTGTGCTTATTGCAGCAGCAGCGCTCATTGTTGAGCAGTTTATTGCTTTAAAGTGGTTACGTATTTTATTGCAACTAGGCTTGTTTGTTTTTTTGGTATTGATTCTGCAGTTTTTCAGAAATCCAAGTCGTCCGCCACTTGCGCTTACCGATGCTGTTATAGCACCCGTTGATGGCAAAGTAGTTATTATTGAAGAAGTAGAAGAGCCTGAGTATTTTAAAGGTAAACGTTTGCAGGTTTCTATTTTTATGTCGCCACTTAACGTGCACGTGACCCGCTACCCCGTTTCTGGAAAAGTAGTTTTTAGTAAATATCATCCAGGTAAATATTTAGTAGCATGGCATCCAAAATCTTCTACACTTAACGAACGCACCACTATTGTGGTCAACAATCCGGTATTTGGAGATGTACTATACAGGCAAATCGCGGGTGCGGTAGCGCGTCGTATTGTAAATTATGCCAAAGTTGGCACTGATGCAATTCAAGGCACTGATGCTGGATTTATAAAATTTGGTTCCCGCGTTGATGTCTTTTTACCTCCTAATACAATGATTAATGTGAAAATTGGGCAAAAAGTAAAAGGTGGTGTTACGCTAATTTCAGATCAAGTAAACTAAAGCGAATTCAATCTGGATTTGAGTGCTGTAATTTTCTCTTCTGCTTCTGCCGCTTTCTTGCGTTCTAAATCAACTACTTGCGATGGTGCATTTGCCACAAAACGTTCGTTAGAAAGTTTTTTCTGTACCGCTTTTAAAAACCCCTCCTGATAAGTAAGCTCCTCTTCAATTTTAGTGCGTTCCGCCTCCAAATTAGATACTGCTACGGGAACAAAATACTCATGTGCGTTTACGCGAAACGATAGGGTTTGTTCGGGTGCACTTAAAAGCTGCTCCCAAGTTGAAACATTTACAAGTTTTAGTACAATTGGCCGCAAAGAAATTTCGTCTTTAGAAATTTCTATTACTTGCAAAGGTTCTTTAAATGCAATGTTTTGCTTTTTGCGAATGGTACGCAACTGAGAAATCAACTCGGCAGTATGATCAAATTGACGTAATACATTAGCGTCAATAGCTTGTTGTTCTGGCCAGGACGAAACTATAAGGGCTTCTTCTTTAGTACGGGGCGTAAATGCATGCCACAGTTCTTCTGACAAGAAAGGCATAAATGGATGCAACAATCTTAAATTATCTTCAAAGAACACACAAACTTTCCGATAAGTTACTGCGTCAATACTGGCACCGTATGCAGGTTTTACAATCTCCAATAACCACGAACAAAAATCGTCCCAAATAAGTTTATAGGTCGCCATTAAGGCATCCGAAATCCGATACTTGCTAAAGTGGTCGTCAATAGTAGCTAGTGTTTGTTGAAACTTGGCAGCGTACCACTCCAAACCAATAGTTGCTGTTTTGCAAGTGGAAAGGTTTTCATCTACATTCCAACTTTGAACCAATCGAAAAGCATTCCAAATTTTATTGGCGAAATTCTTTCCTTGTTGACAAAGGTTTTCGTCAAATAGTAAATCGTTTCCGGCCGCTGCGCTTAACAACAACCCCACACGTACGCCATCTGCCCCATAAGTATCCATCAGTTTTATGGCATCAGGAGAATTCCCAAGTTGTTTTGACATTTTCCTGCCTTGACCGTCACGCACAAGACCTGTTAGATACACATGAGAAAAAGGTTTTTCATCGCGTAACGCATATCCTGACACAATCATTCGTGCAACCCAAAAAAACAAAATATCAGGACCTGTTACCAATTCTTGTGTTGGATAGTAATAGGAAACTTCCTCGTTATCAGGTGCTAACACACCATTAAATACCGAAATTGGCCAAAGCCACGAAGAAAACCATGTATCCAGTACATCTTCGTCTTGTAGTAAATCGTCTAAAGTTATGGTGTCGTCTTTGGAAGCTGTTTTGGCTTTTGCTAGGGCCTCCTCTTTTGAGGATGCTACAACTACATTCTCCTTGTTAACGCCATAATAATAGGCCGGTATTTGATGTCCCCACCAAAGCTGTCGTGAAATATTCCATTCCCGGATATTGTTCATCCAATGCCTGTAAGTATTGATGAATTTTTTAGGAACAAGCTGTACGTCATTATTTTCCACAGCGTCTATTGCAGGTTTTGCTAAGTCCTCCATACGCAAAAACCACTGATCGGAAAGGCGAGGCTCTATCACTGCTTTTGTGCGTTCTGAAGTTCCTACTTTGTGCGTATGTGGTGTGATTTTTACCAAACATCCTTTGGCCTCAAGTTCTTTTACAACAGCCTTGCGTGCAGCAAATCGATCTTGCCCTTGGTAATGTAGTCCTTGCTGATTTAACGTACCGTTAGGATTAAAAACATCAATAAATTCCAACGCATATTTATCTCCTAAAACTTTGTCGTTTTCGTCATGAGCGGGGGTAACTTTTAAGCAACCCGTTCCCAGCTCTAGGCTTACATATTCGTCTTTAATTATGGGGACTGTTCTATTAACGATTGGAACGATGGCTTTTTTTCCGTGAAGTTCTGTGTAACGTTCATCTTCTGGATTAATGGCAACTGCTGAATCACCAAAAAGTGTTTCTGGTCTAGTGGTAGCAACCACCACTTTTTCATCGCTATCCTCTATAGCATAGGAAATATGGTATAAATTACCCTGTCTTTCCTCGTGAATAACTTCTTCATCCGATAGGGTTGTTTGTGCTTCAGGATCCCAATTTACCATACGATAACCACGATAAATCAATCCTTTATCATACAAGTCAACAAAAACCTTAATCACAGATTTGGACATGTCTGCATCGAGTGTAAATTTGGTGCGTTCCCAATCACATGAGCAACCCAATTTTTTTAATTGCTCTAAAATAATACCTCCATGCTCATGTGTCCAATCCCAAGCATGATTCAAAAAAGCTTCTCTGCCAATATCCGCTTTATCAATTCCTTCTTTTTTGAGTTTATTTACCACTTTTGCTTCTGTGGCGATGGAAGCATGATCAGTGCCTGGAACCCAACAAGCATTGTACCCACGCATCCGTGCCCTGCGAATAAGAACGTCTTGCAAAGTATTATTCATTAGGTGCCCCATGTGCAATACTCCTGTCACATTTGGTGGCGGAATAACGATAGTATAAGGTTTACGCGTGTCTGGTGTAGAGTGAAAATAATTGTGTTGTGTCCAGTAATCGTACCATTTTTGCTCTACTGCAGCGGGTGTAAACTTAGAAGGGATGGACATATATGATGCATTAATAATCGCAAATGTAGGCATCGAATAGTGAAATTGAAAGACCTAATTTTGCTCAATTCATCAGAATGTGTAATTTAGTGGAACCAAATTCAAAAACATGAAAAAGGCATTTCTCTCCATTTTACTTCTAAGTTTTAGTTATGTAACTGTTGCACAAGATGTTGCTACCATCACTTTTGATTCATTAGTAGTGGATTATGGCACCATAAACAAAGGAGACGATGGTGTTCGTCAATTTAAATTCACCAATACAGGAACTGCGGACTTGGAAATCACTCAAGTACGTTCTTCTTGTGGTTGCACCATACCCAAAAAGCCCTCTGGTGCTATTGCTCCTGGTGCTTCTGATGTAATTGAAGTAAAGTATGACACTAAACGAATTGGACCAATTCGTAAAACAATTACGGTAGCTTCAAACGCTTCAAATGCAATGGTTGCCCTTAAAATCAAAGGGGAAGTCCAAGAAGAACCCGATGAAGAAGAATAAAATCTAGTACAACACGCTCATTTTTTCGCATCTTTGCATGCAATTTATCATTTGTCCATGCCTAATATCTCGCGTAAAGGAGCTAATTTACCCACCTCACCTATTCGCAAACTTGCACGTCAAGCTGCACTTGCAAAGCAACGAGGCTTAGAGGTTTATCACCTTAATATCGGACAACCCGATATACCAAGCCCCGATAAGGCTTTAGAGGCTATAAAATCTTACAAGGAAACAATAATTGCATATGGCCCTTCAGAAGGAACGCAATCCTTCCGTCACAAATTATCAGCATATTACAAAGAACACGATATCGATGTAGATGCAGATGATATTTTAGTCACCACGGGTGCAAGTGAGGCAATTATTATGGCGCTTGATTGCATTACCAATGAAGATGATGAACTCATTATTCCAGAACCTTTTTATGCCAACTATGAAACCTTTGCCGCTGCTTGCGGTGTAAATGTAATTGGTATTCCATCTGATTTTGAAAATCAATTTGCTTTGCCGCATATTGAAATAATTGAGGCAGCAATTACGCCCAAAACACGTGCGCTATTTATATGTAATCCCAACAATCCTTCGGGATATGTATATACTAAATCTGAACTTGAAGCATTGGCTCAGCTAGCTTTAAAACACGATATTTTTTTTATAGTAGATGAGGTTTACAGAGAATTTGTTTACGATGGCAACAACCACACCTCGGTACTGCAACTTGATGGTCTTGAACAACACGCTATCCTTATAGACTCTATGTCTAAAAGGTACAGCATGTGTGGTGCACGTATTGGTTGTTTGATTACCAAAAACAAAGAAATCACGCATGCTGCATTAAAATTTGCACAATCTAGACTTTGTCCGCCAACAATTGCCCTTCACGCTTGTGAAGCAGCTCTTGAGGAACCGCAAAAGTATTTAAATGATGCCATTGCAGAATACTACATGCGAAGAGAAACAGCTGTAGAATACCTTAATACTATAGCGGATGTTGAAGTAGCACAACCCAAAGGTGCGTTTTATTGCTTGGTGCGCCTTCCCGTTTCCGATACTGATCATTTTGCTAAATGGATGCTTGAGTCCTTTTCGGACAATAATGAAACACTTATGGTTGCACCCGCAAACGGATTTTTTTCGGGCGATGTTTCGGGAAAAGACATGATTCGTATTGCTTTTGTGCTTAATGTTTCTAAACTCAAAAGAGCACTCGAATTACTAAAGCTAGGACTAGCCATATACATCAGTCAAGGGCATGGAAGTTAAAAATCAGGTTTCTTTAGCGGAATTCAATAGTTTTGGCCTTTCTGTTAATGCCCCGCTTTTTTTAGAAGTAACTTCAAGTTTGGCGTTGCAAAAAGTGCTCAAAGACCCCCGTTTTAAAAATGCTCTAATTTTGGGTGGAGGAAGCAATGTGTTGTTGCTACAAAATTTATCCAGACCTGTAATTAAAATCTCCATTCCAGGCATCCGAGTCGTGGAAGAAAATGAGCAATCTGCTATCGTTTCAGCTGGAGCAGGTGTGGTTTGGCACGATTTGGTTATGTGGTGTATAGCAAATAATTTGGGTGGTATTGAAAATCTTAGCCTAATCCCTGGTTTGGTAGGCGCTGCACCTATTCAAAATATCGGTGCCTATGGCGTTGAATTGAAAGATGTGTTTCATAACGCTATTGGAATTGGCAGAAAAACAGGAGATTCAAAAATATTTGAGGCAGAGGACTGCGAGTTTGGCTATCGTGATTCTATTTTTAAAAACGAGTTAAAAGACAAATATGTAATTACCACCTTGCGCCTATCACTCATAAAATCAAACCACAAATTAAATTTGGAGTACGGAGGCATTTCCCAAACACTTGACGAAATGGGTGTGGTAGCACCAACCCTTGATGATGTGGCTAGGGCTGTTATCCGAATTCGTAGAAAAAAGCTTCCTGATCCGAGCAAGCTTGGTAATGCAGGTAGTTTCTTTAAAAACCCAATAGTGTTAAAATCCAAAGCTGCAAAAATCATCAAAGACTTCCCCAATATGCCTGCATTTACTATTGATGAAAACTTTACCAAAATACCTGCGGGCTGGCTTATAGAAAAAGCTGGGTTTAAGGGAAAAGTTTTTGGTAATGTGGGTATGCATAAAAACCAAGCCTTGGTATTGGTAAATTATGGAGCTGCTACTGGAGCTGAACTTTGGGAACACGCACAACGGGTTATGGGTGCTGTATTGTCAAAATTTGATGTTGAATTAGAACCCGAGGTAAACCTTATCAATTAATTTTTCCTATTTTTATTCCATGGAACTCTTTGTTATTACTCTAATATTGTTAGCCTTAGCTTTTGCTGGAATTGCCATTAAAATATGGGCGAAAAAAGGAGGAGAGTTTGCAGGTACGTGCGCCAGTCAAAGTCCTTTTCTGAACAAAGAAGGAGAGGCCTGTAGTCTTTGTGGAAAACTGCCTAGTCAACAAACAGACTGTGATCTCCCTAAACCCGAACACAACTAAACCGTGGCAAAAACTGCGGCACTTGACGAAAAAATTACATTGGCTCAACGAGGCGACCAACATGCATTTCGCTATTTATTGGAACTTTTTTGGAATGATGTACTTGGATTTATGCTGCAACGCACCCAAAATGAAAACGAAGCAGAAGAACTTACCATTCGGTGTTTTGGAAAAGCTTTTGAGAAAATTAATACTTTCAACCCTAATTACGGCTTTAAGACTTGGCTAACGACTATCGCCAAAAACCTGCATATAGATCAGGTAAGAAAAAAAACACTCCCAACTGTTACCACAGAAGCAAATCAAGAAGTAGCACAAAATATCGCTGACAATGCACCTGATCCAGAAGACGATTTGATTCGAAAACAACGCCTCGAAACTTTATTAAACAACATTAAAACGCTAAAACCACACTATAGAGAAGTTATCCAACTCAAATACTTACAAGAACTCAGCATAAAGCAAATTGCGAAAAAATTAGATAGTAGTGAAAGTACAGTTAAGGTAAAACTAATGCGAGCGCGAAAACTATTGGCTGAAATTTTGGGAACTCAAAACATCTAAATTGGTAGCAGTTTTTAAACGATTAGGACCGGGATTACTTTTTGCAGGCGCAGCAATTGGCGTTTCGCATTTGGTACAATCTACCCGAGCAGGGGCTGATTTTGGTCTTGGACTTGTTTGGGCACTTCTTCTTGTAAACCTTGTGAAATATCCCTTTTTCCAATTTGGACCGCGTTATGCATTGGCTACTGGAGAAAGTTTATTGGAGGGTTATCGTCGTATGGGAAAAGGAGTTTTGATTGTGTACTATATCCTTAATTTAGGCACAATGTTTACCATTCAGGCGGCGGTTACTTCAGTAACAGCTGGAATTGCTGCTCGGCTTTTAGGTATTGAATCTACAGCTAAAATATCGGTTGTAGTAGCGTTGTTTTGTTTTGCTGTGCTTTGGCGTGGAAAATACAGCTGGCTGGACAAAAGCATGAAAATTATTGTACTAGCACTGAGCATCAGTACCATCATTGCGGTGTTATTTGCTCTTGGAACAAAATCTAATCTAACTTTCACACAAGTTTTACCAATAACATCTGCTGAATGGGTGTTTCTTATTGCTTTCATGGGCTGGATGCCTGGACCTTTAGATATTTCAATATGGCATTCCCTTTGGGCACTTGAAAAGAAAAAAATCAATCCAAAAACAACGCTAAAATCATCACTTCTTGATTTTAATATCGGATATGGTGTAACCCTTTTTTTAGGGCTGTGTTTTGTTGTGTTGGGTGCAACAGTGATGTTTGACTCTGGTGTTTCTTTTTCTTCAAGTGGGGCAACTTTTGCAGGCCAATTGATTGGGTTATATACCTCACTTATGGGAAATGAATGGTTTATCATTATTGCAATTGCAGCACTTACTACTATGATAAGCACTACGTTAACCACACTCGATGCCTCGCCTCGCGTTATGGCGCACACCACAACGCTACTCAATGGAAAATATGCCAAAAATCAACTCGCATGGATGATTATCCTCACCACGGGTACTTGTCTTATTTTTTTAGTTTTTGCGGCTGAAATGGGGTTGCTAGTACAAATTGCAACGGTGCTTTCCTTTTTAACAGCCCCTTTGTATGCCACAGCAAATTTAGTATTGGTTACAGGTAATCATATGCCCGCAAAACACCGCCCAAAAAAATGGCTTCGGATAGCTAGTGTGTTCGGAATTTTGTTTCTTATAGGATTTAGTGTTACATACATTGCGGTTCTTTTTTGATACCGTTTTTGTTTTGTAAATTTGTATTCTAAAATTGCTGAATGTCTGATACTGTTACCACTACCCCACCTTTACGAGCACCCAAACCTAAATGGTTACGTGTAAAATTGCCTACTGGCAAAAAATACACAGAGCTTCGTGGATTGGTTGACAAATACGAATTGCATACCATTTGCACCTCGGGGAGTTGTCCAAATATGGGTGAGTGTTGGGGAGAAGGCACAGCAACCTTTATGATTTTAGGAAACATCTGTACCCGTTCGTGTGGGTTTTGTGGCGTACAAACAGGGCGTCCAGATACCGTTGATTGGGCAGAACCCGAAAAAGTGGGGCGTTCTATTAAAATCATGGGCATTAAACATGCGGTAATCACATCCGTTGACCGTGATGATTTACCCGATCAGGGTACTATTATTTGGGTCGAAACCGTACAAGCAATCCGACGTATGAATCCTAATACAACTTTGGAAACCCTTATCCCTGATTTTCAAGGAAGAGAGGACCTGCTTGACCGTATCGTTACCGTTGCACCAGAAGTAGTTTCACACAACATGGAAACCGTGCGTAGGCTAACGCGTGAAGTACGCATTCAAGCCAAATACGACAGAAGTTTAGAAGTACTACGTTATCTAAAACAAGAAGGCGTTCACCGTACCAAATCTGGCTTAATGCTTGGCTTGGGTGAAACAGAGGAAGAAGTTATTGCATCTATGGAAGATTTACGCAATGCAAATGTGGATATCATCACCTTGGGGCAATACTTGCAACCTTCAAAAAAACATCTACCTGTGGCTGAATTTATCACGCCAGAACAGTTTAAAAAATATGAGGTTTTGGGCAAGGAAATGGGCTTTCGTCATGTGGAAAGTGGCGCGCTAGTGCGTTCTTCGTATAAGGCGCATAAACATGTTTTGTAATTCCTTTTAAAGGATATTCGCTACAGCCGACAAAAACTTTTCTTCATCCTCCAAAAAACGAACACGGATACCCAACGTAAACAATTGTGGTATTTTTTGGGAGGCAAGGCGCACCGCGTCTTTTTCTGTGGTCAAAATGGGGATGTTGCTTTTTTGAAGTCTTGCTATTTCTGATTTAGTAAACACATGGTGGTCTGCGAAAGACTGGTGTGTGTATGTCGCCTTTTTTTCATCCAAAAAAGCGCATAATGTACTTGGATTGGCTATACCTGTAAGTAAGACAAAAGGTTTTTTTATAAACTCCTTCAAAGTCATTTCAGAAGTGCCATGAACTTTAGTATCATAATCGAGTGTAGTGAAAAATAATTGTTGCGATGGCAAAACGTCAAGTTTGTCTGCATATACTTTTTTAGTTTCTTCGGCTAATGTTGCGGGGCATTTGGTCACCACAACCACATCGGCTTGTTGTGCTGACGAAGCAGGTTCACGCAAATTTCCAACAGGCAAAAGTGTGTCTGAAAACCAAGGATCTTGAAAAGTAGTGAGCACTATTTTAAAAGACGGTTTTAAACGTAAATGTTGAAGCGCATCATCTAAAAAAAAGGCGTCTATTTTAGGATGGTCTTCCAACATCTGGATAAGTCCGTTGGGACGGTGTTCACAGACCGACACCACTATGTTTGGATGTTTTTGCGCAAGCATTTTGGGCTCATCTCCAACCATGTCAGCAGTAGTATTTGGTGTAACAGCGAGATAGCCTTTAGACCTGCGTCCATAACCACGACTGAGAATGCCAAGCTGGTGATTTTTGGAAAATTTGGTAAGCAAATAATCCACCATAGGGGTTTTTCCGGTACCGCCTGTAGAAATATTTCCAATGGCAATTACAGGAACTGGTGCCGTGTAGCGTGAAAAAACACCCTTTTTATATAGTGATTTACGCAAGAAAACCGCTCCTGCAAAGACGATTTGAAAGGGAAACAATGCTTTTTTCCAGACAGCCATAAAAACAAAAGTAGAACTTTTATCTTTGGAACTATGACAGTACGTGAAATAACATCGTGTTTAGCGCAATGGGCACCACTAGCCTATGCCGAAGATTTTGATAATGTAGGGTTGTTGGTAGGCGACTTAAACCAAAAAATTGAACGTGCAATGGTAACGCATGATGCAATTGAAGCAGTTATTGATGAAGCAATAGAGAAAAAGTGTAATCTTATTATTTGCTTCCATCCCATAATATTCCAAGGGCTTAAACGTATTACAACTAATACTTATGTAGAGCGAGCTGTAGCAAAAGCCATCAAAAATGATATTTCTATTTATGCCTTGCATACCGCTCTTGATGTGCAGCTACACGGCGTAAATAAAGGACTTGCCGATGTGCTACAACTTAGCAATCGAAAGGTATTAGTTCCTTCAAAAGGGAGTTTGCTTAAACTAAATACCTATGTGCCGCATGCGCATCTTGAAACGCTGCAAGAAGCACTTTTTGATGCTGGAGCCGGCGCTTTGGGAAACTATGATGAATGCAGTTTTTCGTCCGAAGGAACAGGGAGTTTTATGCCGTTGGAGGGCAGTAATGCTTTTGTGGGTGAAAAAGATAAGAGACATGTTGAGCCTGAAACGCAATTACAAGTGGTATTGCCTAAACATTGTAAAAACAAAGTAATAAGCGCATTAAATCTAGTGCACCCCTATGAAACCGTTGCGTATGAACTAACTGTACTCGAAAACACAAGAACAGATTTAGGGATGGGATGCATTGGCCAGTTATCAAAGCCAATAGCTGAACAAGATTTTTTAAGAAAACTAAAAGGTATTTTAGGAACGCCCATACTTCGTCACAGTGGCTTTTTAGAAAAAGATATTGAGCGCGTTGCCTTGCTTGGAGGCTCTGGAAGTTTTGCAATTGATGAAGTAAGGCGTCAAAAAGCCGATGTTTTTATAACGGCTGATTTAAAATATCATGATTTTTTTAAAGGTGAAAACAACATTTTACTGATTGATGCAGGGCATTATGAGAGTGAACAATTCACCAAAAAAATAATCATGGAGTTTCTTAGCAAAAATTTCCCTAATTTTGCGTTCATTTCATCTAAAACGGATACAAATCCAGTTCATTATTTCTAACTATGGCTAAAAAGAAAGCAGAAACTACTGTCGAAGAAAAATTACGTGCCCTGTACAACCTCCAACTCGTTGATATGCGTATTGACGAAATCAGAAATGTTCGTGGCGAACTTCCCTTAGAAGTCGAAGATTTAGAAGCTGAAGTTGCAGGTTTAGAAAAAAGATTTAGCAATTTGGGCATTGAAGTAACCGCTTACGAAGACGAAATCAAAGCAAAAAAAACTGCCATTGAGAACTCTAAAGAACTCATTAAAAAATACGCTGAGCAACAAAAAAGCGTACGTAACAATCGTGAGTACGAATCGCTCAATAAGGAAGTTGAGTTTCAAGAACTTGAAATTCAATTAGCCGAAAAGCAGATTAAGCAACTAAAAGCGCTTATTGAGCAAAAAAATGAGGCGGTAACTGAAACTGCTTCTAAACTTGAGGAGCGCAAAAATCACTTGCAACACAAGAAAGATGAGTTAGGCGCTATTTTGGCAGAAACACAAAAAGAGGAAGATGTACTTCTTGAAAAATCTGAAGAGTTTGCCACTAAAGCCGATGAGCGTTTGGTAACAGCATATCAACGCATTCGTTCTTCTGTGAAAAATGGACTAGCCATTGTTTCTGTAGAGCGTGGTGCTTCTGGTGGGTCGTTTTTTACCATCCCACCGCAAGTTCAAATGGAAATTGCATCACGTAAGAAAATCATCACAGATGAGCATAGCGGACGTATTTTGGTAGATAAAGATCTTGCCGATGAGCAAGAAGTATTTATGCAAGGTATTTTTAAAGGCTAAATTGGACTTGAAAACTTCAAAAACCAATCTATTGCGTTTGGATTTTTGAGTGCATCTAACGAAATCACATCTTGCAGTTTTTCGCCCTGTAACAGGCGTTTTATAGGTATTTCCACTTTTTTTCCACTTATCGTATAAGGAATTTCAGGCACGTTACATATTTGATCTGGCACATGACGAGGTGAGCAGGTATTGCGAATATGTGTTTTTAACTCTTTAAAGTTTAAGTTCTCATTTGATTGAATAAACAACAGCAACTCGTCTGCATCCTCATGTTGTAAGTGCACCATTAGTGCATCATTAACTCCTTGAAATTGGGCTAAAGAAGCGTAAATCTCAGCTGTTCCAATACGCACACCAAATCGGTTTAAGGTTGCATCCGAACGCCCATAGATAACAATCCCCCCGTTTTTGGTTATCGCTGCCCAATCTCCATGACTCCAAACAGATTCAAACATTGAAAAATAACTTTGCTTATAACGTGAAAAATCAGGGTCGCTGAGCAAATAAATCGGCATAGAAAGTAAGGGTGCGGTAAGCACCAATTCACCTGCTGTTTCAGTTATACTAGCCCCATCAGCGCCCCAAACCTCCACAGCAGCGCCTAACATTTTACATTGGATTTCACCTGGGATAACGGGCATGTCAGGATGACCACCCACAAAGGCTGTACATACGTCAGAACCCCCGCTTAAGGAAATAATTTGTGTTTGTGGAAATTGCTGTTGCAATTTCTGACATTCTTCTGTCGAAATTGGCGAACCTGTAGAGCCCATTGTTTTTAGAAATGAGAAATCCGTTGATTGCAAAAAGGCCGAAG
>CATAMV010000005.1 GCA_949487855.1 Bacteroidota bacterium | reverse complement strand
TTGGTTTTAAAGCTAAAAGGTGGAAATGCCAACTGTTGCATAACCACAAAAGTGCTAAATTATTTTTCATTGGACGCATACGCATCGGTAAAGAGTGCTATTTCGCAGCGAAATTTCTCTCCCATTTACTTTTTAATGGGGGATGAGCCTTTTTTTATTGATGAGATTAGCAATTTGCTTATCGAAACCGTACTGCCCGAAGACCAACGCGATTTTAATCAAACCATACTGTATGGAAAAGATACGTCCATGGAAGAAATTGTTTCGGTTTGCAAGCGGTTTCCCATGATGGCAGACTACCAATTGGTAGTGGTGCGCGAAGCGCATGAACTCAGTCGTGCTATGGAGCAATTAACGGCATATGCAGAACAGCCACAACCCACAACGGTTTTGGTGGTGTGTTATAAAAATAAAAAGCTAGATAAACGTAAAAAACTCTCAAAAGCCATTCAGAAAACGGGAACGATAGTGGAGAGTAAAAAGCTTTACGACAACAAATTGCCTTCGTGGATAGAACAACGTGTGCGCGCTATGAAACGCAGCATAGAACACAAAGCAGCGGCGGTGTTGGCAGAAAGTGTAGGGGCTGATTTGGGTACGCTAAACAATCAATTGGATAAGCTTTGTCTTGTTGTAGCAGAAGGAGAAACAATTTCGGCAACGCATATCGAACAACATGTAGGCATTAGCAAGGAGTACAATAACTTTGAACTGCGTAAAGCCTTAGGATCAGGGAATGTGGCACAGGCATATAAAATTGCGCATTATTTTGGACGCCATCCAAAACAACATCCGCTTTTGGGAACCATCAATAGTTTGTATAAATTTTATATGCAGTTGTTGACGTACCACGGCTTACCCTCTAAAAATCCCGATGCGGCAGCAAAAGCATTGGGTATTCATCCGTTTTTTGTTAAAGAAATCGAGCAGGCTGCACGTCGTTATCCGCTAAAATCAATCGTTCCTATTTTGGGCGTAATTAAAAAGGCGGATTTAGCAGCTAAAGGCGTTGATGCTGTTCCTATTTCAGAAGGGGAGGCCTTGCAGCAATTGCTTAGTAAAGTGGCTTAGTTGTTCTCAAAAATACGTCTTATTACTAATCACTACTGCCTTTTGCCCAATCATTACTGCCTTTTACCTAATCTCTACTCCCTTTTGCCTAATCACTATTGCCTAATCTCTACTGCCTCTACTAAAGTGCAGGAAATTGATTTGGTTTTGCTTCGTGCATAATGGCATATACTTTTTCTACAACATCCTCAATGGAAGGTTTAGAGAAATAGTCGCCATCTGTGCCGTAGGCAGGGCGATGCTCTTTGGCGGTTAGCAGTGTAGGTTGGCTATCTAGGTGCTGATAGATATTTTGTTTTTCCAGTAATTGGCTTAGTATGTAGGCGCTTCCACCACCAGGGACATCCTCATCTACGATGAGTAAACGATTTGTTTTTTGGACACTTGCACCAATGACTGCAGTTGAGTCAAATGGAATAAGCGACTGCACATCGATTACTTCTGCGTTAATCCCCATTTTTATTAATTTTTCTGCAGCGGATTGGACCAGTCTTAAGGTAGAACCATACGATACAACAGTGATATCTGAACCTGTTGTTAGCTGTTCGGCTACACCAATGGGCACGGTAAACTCGCCAAAGTTCTCAAGTTGTTTTTCTTTGAGTCGATATCCGTTTAATGGCTCAATAACAAGCGCAGGGTCTCGACCTTGCAGGAGTGTATTGTACATACCACTTGCTTGAGTAAGGTTTCGTGGCACCAAAATATACATACCACGTAGCAAACTTACCAACCCACCCATTGGAGAACCCGAATGCCAAATTCCTTCTAAACGATGTCCACGGGTTCTTATTATAAGCGGAGCAGCTTGTTTTCCTCTTGTACGATAATGCAATGTTGCCAAATCATCAGACATGAGTTGTAATGCATACAAAACGTAATCTAAGTATTGGATTTCAGCAATAGGGCGCAAGCCTCTAAATGCCATACCAATGCCTTCCCCAATGATGGTTGCCTCACGAATACCACGATCAGCAACACGTTCTTCACCATAAATTTTTTGTAATCCCTCTAATCCCTGGTTTACATCGCCAATTTTTCCACTATCTTCTCCAAAGACAAGCATTTTCGGGTGTTTTTTTAGCAACGCATTAAAGTTGTCTCGCAACACCACACGCCCGTCAACCATGGCGGTTTCGTTCGCGTATTTTGCAGGAATGGTAGGCACATGTAAGGATGAATTTTCAAATTCATTGTAAAGCGAATCGCTGTATAATTTTTGGGTTTCTTGTTGTTTGTTTTTCCACCAATTTGCTAATGCGGTTCTTGTTTGTGCATTTTTTCCATTAGTCAATAACAAGGCTTCTCGAACAGTTGTGTAAACAGACTTTCTATACAGCGTATTTTTCTTGGCAAGTGTTGTTGCTAAAGAAGCAAGTCCGTTTACGCTAGGAAGTTCTTTCGCAAGTTGTTCAATCAAAACCCGTGCTTCCTTTTGCTCTGCTTGAATGGGTGCTAAATACCCATTCCAAGATGAAGTTTTAGCTTCTTTGACTTTTAGAGTGGCTTTAGCTTCAAGTGCAAGAATTTCGCTTTCAGTAGCAATATTTTGGGCAATAATCCATTCTCTAAAGGTTTTATTGCAATCAAACTCCTTTTCCCAAGCTAATCGTTCACTAGATTTATAGCGTTCATGTGAGCCAGATGTGGAGTGCCCCAAAGGTTGCGTTAGTTCTGAAACATGTACCAAAACAGGTACGTGTTCTGTTCGTGCTAAATTACTAGCACGTGTGTATGTTTCTACAAGAGCCGCATAATCCCAACCCACAACCTCAATGATTTCAAGACCTTTGACGTTTTCGTTGCGTTGCATCCCTGCCATAGCTTTGGAAATACTTTCCTTAACGGTTTGGTGCGAATTGTCAACAGAAATTCCGTAGCCATCGTCCCAAACACTAATAACCATAGGGACTTGTAAAACACCAGCAGCATTTAAGGATTCAAAGAACAAGCCTTCACTTGTACTTGCGTTGCCAATAGTACCCCATGCCACTTCATTACCATTATTAGAAAGCGATTTATCTTGCATGGAATCTACTTTTCTAAAAAGCTTTGATGCATGCGCTAGGCCAAGCAATCGTGGCATTTGGGCTGCGGTACACGAAACATCAGAATAGGAATTTTTTGTTTCAACCAGCGGGAGTAAATTTCCCTTACTGTCAAGCGTATCTGTATTAAAATGTCCAACCATTTGCCTTCCCGAAGACATGGGCTCAGCGATGGGGTCTGCATGACCGTAGACACTTGCAAATATATGTTTGGGTTTGAGTGCGCCAATCGCCATCATAAAGGTTTGATCGCGGTAGTATCCAGATCTAAAATCGCCGTTTTGGAATACCTTAGCCATGGCAATTTGGACGAGTTCTTTTCCATCTCCAAAAATGCCAAACTTACCTTTGCCAGATAGCACTTCTTTTCTACCCAAAATACTTACCTGACGACTTAACGACGCGATATAGAAATCATTTAAGATATCTTTTTTAAAATCGTCAAAGGTGCCTTTTGATGTGGCAAGGTTTACGCTTTTCATAAAGTACTGCAAATTTACGAAAAATGCGCGTACGCTTAGGTTAACTTAAAACCAACTTCTCGAAAATAATTGCACTAAAGTTGCAGGTCGTAATGAAAGCTGAATACGAATTTGCGTTGGATATGCTTCTTTGGTCATTAAATTACCTGTAGCATCATATAATGGAAAATGCACTTCAAAAAAGTCTGGTATAAGGTTAAATGAGACGCCAGTTCCCCAATGTGTATGTGTTTTCTGTTTGCTGTTTTTTATCCAACCAACTTCTGCATAACCTTCAATCCAACGCCAAAGCGTCGTAGAAGTTTGGGATGTAATAAGCCACTTATTGGCGCTCGTAATAGTACCTGTAGTTCGCAAAGCGCCCTCGGCCTTGATGTATTGTTGTGAGAAAAAGCCCTCTGTTTCAGAGCGCCCATACAAATCGTACTGAAATAAGTAATCGTTTACACGAGAGCTATTGTAATCAAAATAGCTATCGTCAGAACTGTTTTGAAAAAAACCACCTGCAAAAGCACGAAATGTAAATCTTCGATTTGGTAAATAATAGTAGATGTATTCTGTTTCAAGGCTGAGTTTTTTAAACGATTTTGCCCATTGTAACTCTGTTTTTGTAGATAGATTTTGAATTGCATCGCCACTTTTGGTTTGAAATGAGGCCAAACTTACACCATAGTTTCTACGGTTGTCGTCTTCAGGTAAGTCGTCAAGGCGCACTGAAATATGACGAAACAATAAATGCGAGCGATCTTTTTGCTGAATTCCGTTTGGCCTAAAATAGAATTGCAAAGAAGGGCTAAATGTACTATACCGTTTGTTTGCTGCGTAATTGTAAGAAGAACCAAAGAGTGTTGCTCGTGTGAGGTAATGCGATTTGTTCTCGTGGTAAATGTCCCCAATAAGATAGCCTATCCCGTTTACCTGACCGCTTTTTGAACCGTATTGCGGGCTAAACTTGAATTTAAAATTGTTGTTAAGCATACTGCTATTACCTAAAGAAAGACCTGCTAAAAGCCCATCGTAAACGTTGTAGCCAAATTCAGGCGTAATCAACAATACCGAAGTGCCACTTTGTGGAATATCTTGAAATAATCGCAAGCGCAGGTTGTTTCTGAAAAACCTTTTGTTTAGGTTGTAACTGTTGTTATTTGAGGACAATTCAGGAATTAAATGATTTTTATTAACGATTAACTCCTTTGTCGTTTTTTTGTCAAAAATCTCAATGTACGGCAAGTCATTTTTGGTAAGCCAACGGGAATTATGCTCACCATTTTGACTTGTAATAGACAATGGTACAACTGTATTTCGTTGACTACTCGCAACCGTAAGCTCATAGGTTTCTTTCTCGAGTCTTTTTGAGGAAATTGAAATATCACCATTATTATTTCGGGATATGTAATGGTCAAAAAACCAGTCTAAAGGTTTATCCGTTCTTTGCGCTAATTCATCATGAAGAATGCGGGCTAACCGAGTTGTTTTTGGCATTGTTTTTAGTGCATTCAACAAAGTGTTATTACCCAAGTATGCATCCAGATAGCGAAGTGCTAACCCTGCTCTGTACGGATTTGCCACTCTGCGATTGTAACGAGTTAGTTGATCTTTAGGCGTATCTAATGCTTGACCTCTGTTTTTATTTGCAGATATATTGGCTGCAATTTCCCAACTTCTATAATATGGAGCTTGGGTAAAATGGTAGTTTTTAATGAAAGGCCATGTGTTCAAACTACCTGTCATTTTTAGATCGGGGTAGTTTATACTAACATATTGTTGCCATAAGTAAAAAGGCAAACCATCTGTAATCCATGTTGTGTTTTTCTTTTGTAATCCAAATTGATGCGCAACACTTTGTTCCAAAATAATTTTTAGCAGCTTGAGTTCAATGGCTTGATTTTTATCAAATGCATTAAGAAACTGCGGCAAGGATTCAAGTGCTAAAAGTGGAGATTGTGCATAATCTTTTTGAAGTGCCCATAATACGTTAGGGAGCTTATTTGGAAACACATCTTCTACAAACGCTAGAATGCGATTAAACTTTTTGTCAAAATCTGATGAACTTTCTGTAGGCAACATGTCTGAGATAAGTTCCGATTCTCCAAAAACAACACGCATATAATCATCGTTATTGGTAAAAAGTAAGGGGGTGTAGGATTCACTTTTTGATGTTGGAAGTACAGCGTTAACGTTTTTAGGCACCCTAATTTTAAAGGTTGTTTTTGCGATTGGACTTAACGGTTTACCAAAGCCTAAATTACTGTCATGAATCCACGTGCCACCTTTTTTTTGCTTGGCAAGAACTAAATACCAATGTTGCGCATGAAGTTCGTTTTTTGCAGCACCATACTTAAAAATATCCGCATTTGGCAATTGTACGTTGTAACGAATTGTAAACGAAAACTGTGCCATTGGTGCTACAGGTTTTGGGAGCGACACTTCAATAATATCGATAGCAGACGGAAGTCTTTTCCAGTCTAATGTATCATTTTGATTGCGAATAGTTGTTATCGTAGTAAACCCTCGCTTTTTCTTTTTTGTACGAATTAGCTTGTAGTCGTACTCCCGTGCCAAAAACTTTCCCAAAGGACTGTGCTCAGATGAATACGCATGGTTCCAATCTAATAACGTTATTTTATCAACAGCCACATCGCTGCTGTTTGTCCATGTAACGTCTTGTGTTATTTGAAGGTGTTCAGAAGTTCCATCCCAAGCAACATCTATGTCGTATTTATGTTGCGAAAAGGCAAAAGCAAAACAAAAGAGAAAACAGAAAACGGAAAAGGTAGGGCGCATTTAGAAGTTTGGCGTAAAAGTATTTTTGGTGTGAAATCGTACAACGTGAGCAACTGCCTCATCAACGTCATCTACAACTTTAATTAAATCTAAATCTTCTGGACTAATATTCTCATACTCATCTAAAATCGTTTTTTTAATCCAATCCATCATACCTGCCCAAAAATCAGAACCAAACAGTACAATTGGGAATTTTTTGATTTTTCCAGTTTGAATTAAGGTTAATGCTTCAAAAAGTTCATCTAACGTACCAAATCCACCTGGCATGACCACAAAGGCTTGTGAATATTTTATAAACATAACTTTTCGCACAAAGAAATAATCAAAATCGATGAGTTTGTCTTTGTCAATATATGGATTGTCTTCTTGTTCAAAAGGTAGTTCAATATTAAGCCCCACAGAAGTACCACCTCCTTGTTGTGCTCCTTTATTTGCGGCTTCCATAAGACCTGGACCACCTCCTGTAATAACGCCAAACCCGTGTTGAACAATTTTTTCTGCAATAGCAACAGTCTGTTTGTAAACCGGATGATCGGGTTTGGTGCGCGCAGATCCAAAAATAGATACACAAGGGCCAATAACCCCCATTTGCTCAAATCCATTTACAAATTCCCCCATGATTTTAAACAATAACCATGAGTTATTCGATTTCATTTCAGTCCATGTTTTTCCCATAAAGTCTAAATTTTAAGTTCTTGGCGTAAAAATCGTGCTGTATGACTTGATTTGTGAAGTGAAACTTCTTCAGGAGTACCTGTACAGCAAATCTCTCCTCCTTTCATTCCTCCTTCGGGGCCAATGTCCACAATATAATCCATTTGTTTGATGACATCCAAATTATGCTCAATAACAATCATGGTATTTCCTTTATCTACCAACTTATTTAGCACGTTCATCAACACTCGAATGTCTTCAAAATGCAACCCTGTTGTTGGTTCATCCAAAATATAAAGCGTTTGTCCGGTATCCTTTTTCGATAGTTCCGTAGCAAGTTTTATGCGCTGAGCTTCGCCGCCCGACAGCGTTGTAGATTGTTGCCCTAGCGTGATATATCCAAGCCCAACATCCTGAATGGTTTTCAATTTTCGATAGATTTTGGGATAAGGTTCAAAAAAGCGACACGCGTCATTGATGGTCATTTCGAGTACGTCGCTGATGCTTTTGTTGCGGTACCTAATCTCCAGCGTTTCCCTGTTAAAACGTTTGCCGTAGCAGTCATCACATTGCACATACACATCTGGCAAGAAATTCATCTCAATGGTTTTTACACCGGCACCTTGGCAGCTTTCACATCTCCCACCTTTTACATTAAAACTAAAACGACCAGGCTTGTATCCTCGAATCATCGCTTCAGGAGTTTTGGTAAATAATTGACGAATTTCTCCAAAAACACCGGTGTAGGTTACAGGATTACTCCTTGGTGTTCTACCAATTGGTGCTTGATTGATATCAATAACTTTATCGATGTATTCTAAGCCTTTTAGTGAGGCGTAGGGCAGGGGTTTTTTTACCGCCTTAAAAAAATGTTGATTTAATATAGGATATAGCGTTTCATTAATCAAGGTTGATTTTCCACTTCCCGAAACACCCGTTACGCCTATCATACTTCCCAAAGGCAAGGTTAAGTTTACATTTTTTAGGTTGTTCCCCGTACAGCCTTTAAGTATGAGCTTTTTGCCATTTCCTTTGCGTCTTTGTGCAGGAATTTCTATTTGTTTTTTTCCTGTGAGGTAATCTGCAGTATCGGTTTTTAGCGTTTTTATTTTTTTTGGGGAAGAAGCTGCAACCACCTCACCACCATGACGCCCTGCACCAGGACCCATATCAATGAGGTAATCCGATTTAAGCATGATGTCTTTGTCGTGTTCGACCACAATAACAGAGTTCCCAATATCACGTAGTTGCATGAGAGATTCGATGAGTTTTTCATTATCACGTTGATGTAAGCCAATACTTGGCTCATCTAAAATATAAAGCACACCAACCAGTTGCGCACCAATTTGTGTAGCCAATCTGATGCGTTGTGCCTCGCCACCAGAAAGTGATTTTGCACTGCGGTTAAGCGACAAATAATCCAAACCAACATCTAATAAAAATGTCAAACGTTTTTCAATTTCCAACAATACTTCTTGCGCGATGGTGCGTTGTTTATCAGATAATTTTTCACTGATTACTTTAACCCATCGGTGGAGAGCTGCAATATCCATTTGCGTTAAGTCGGAAATACTTTTGTCATCAATTCTAAAAAACAGCGCTTCTTTTCTCAATCGGGCTCCATGGCAGTCTGGACAGGAGATTTCATCCATAAATCGTTTTGCCCAACGTTTTAGTGCGCTGGTATGCCCTTCGTTATATTGATGCTCTAAAAAGGGGATAACGCCGTCGTAGTCTATGTTGTATTCGCGGGTAATACCCAAGGACTTTGAGGCAACTGAAAAACGCTCTTTTCCTCCGTATAAAATAACGTCAAGCCCTTCTTTTGGAATAGATTTTAGCGCATCTGTAATTGAAAAACGGTATCGCTCTGCAATACTGTTCATCTGCTTAAAGGTCCAATTGTTTTTTTCTGCTCCTATAGGTGCAATGCCTCCTGATTTTATAGAAATGGCGTCGTCTGGAATCACCTTTTTTATGTTTACTTCGTGTTTTAGTCCTAATCCGTTGCAGGTAGGACACATCCCTTTTGGGGAATTAAAAGAAAAGGTGTTTGGCTCAGGCTCGGCATAGGAAATTCCCGTGCTAGGACACATCAATTTCCGACTAAAAAATCGCGCTTTTTCCGTGTCAAAATCATACACCATAAGCATATCATTACCGTGATACATGGCGGTTTCTATCGAGTCTGCCAGTCGCTTACTGTCGTTTTCACTTTCCTTAACGGCAAGCCGGTCAATGACAATTTCAATGTCGTGTGTTTTGTAACGGTCTAACTTAAAGTTGGGTGATAATTCTACGAATTCCCCATCGGCGCGAACGCGCGTAAATCCTTGTTTAGCAATAGAAGCAAAGAGTTCACGGTAATGCCCTTTGCGTGATTGTACTACGGGTGCAAGAATGGCAACTTTTTTACCCAAATAGGTTTTTAAAATGGTGTCCTGAATTTCCGCATCTGTGTATTGCACCATTTTCTCATTCGTCTGGAAACTATACACATCAGCAGCTCTTGCAAATAGCAAACGTAAAAAGTCATACACTTCTGTGATGGTACCTACAGTAGAGCGTGGACTTTTTCCTGTCGTTTTTTGCTCAATGGCAATTACGGGAGACAAGCCGTCAATTTTGTCCACATCGGGGCGTTCTAATCCGCCTAAAAACTGCCGTGCATAAGCAGAAAAGGTTTCAATATAACGACGTTGCCCCTCGGCATAAATGGTGTCGAAAGCCAAGGACGATTTCCCACTTCCCGAAAGACCGGTAATCACGACCAGCTCGTTTCGTGGAATGGTAACGTCAATATCTTTTAGGTTGTGTACGCGTGTTCCTTGTACAACAATAGCATCTTCCATAGTCAATCTTCGAATATAGGCGATATTTCAATAAAAACAATTGCTGTATCCCTTCTTTTTATAGGATTTTCAAAAGCAGTTTTTAACAGGCTTTTTTGCTTTGTAGGTATTATCTATATGATTTTTTATGTGAATTTATGTTAGTTCAACCCCGCTTAACGTAGTTTCAGCCTTGTTTATAGTGCACAACCCCGTTTTTTTAAATTTAATTTGTTAGAAATTGAAATTTTATGCTGTTAAAACTTATATGATGGCATTACGTTTACTTTCAATTTTCTGTTTTTTATTTATTCTTACTGGATACCATTCTCAAGCCCAAACCTCTAACAGTTTTGAAGACTGGCGAAATATCGTGTTGGTATCAAAAGTTGAGGGCATCAACACTTCAGGTTTTCATTTTGAGTATTTGCAAAATCGCAACACTACATGGGGCGATTGGCTATTGCCATGGGTAGTAAGTTTCCAATCTACAGAGCTACGAGACAAAGCCTTTAACAAAACCGATTATATAACAGCTTCGGTAGCACAGCTAACCGTTGGGGTAAATGGCTATAAACCCCTAACCAACAACTTATTCCTAAACCTTGACGGAGGTATTATTATTGGAAATGAAAAACTCACAGATTTTTCAGGGGCCTACAATGAGCGCGTATTTGTTGGACTTAGTCTTTTTCAAGGGATTTTATTTGTGCCTGATATAGCCATCCCCCTTGTATTAAAAGCAGGAATCTATGAAGAGGTGCTGAACTCAAAACTTTACAATTTTGACATAGGTGTAAAAGTAGGGGTAGGCTTAAAATTTTAAGTCGCTTTATTTTTAAAGGCATCACAATACAATTGCAAATCGGGATAAAAACGGCTAAACCCTTCTTGTAAGGTATCGTAATGTATTGCTAAACTTTTTGCATCATCTGCAAGTTCGGTCAACCCACTGCGATGTGCCATTTTTTGTAGAATAAGCGCAATGCCTTTTTGGGTTTGGTATTTTGCCAACCAATCCTGTGAAACCATTCCCGCCAGATAACGTTGTGCTGTATGTGGTAAAACGGATTCGTGTTTTTGAAGTATGGGCTGCACCTTTGTTATAAATTCCGAAAGCGGCATATCGTGGTACGCATCAAAATGCTTTGCTAAAAAATGGTCGTAAAACACATCCATAAGCACACGTGCCAAATGGCGGTGCTTGGAAAAAAGTAACTGCCGTAGTGCTATGGTAACAGCGTGTTTATCTGTAAAACTGTCAATACTTCTGTGCATGGCAACACCCGCTTTAATAGCAGTAGAAAAAACAGGTAAATCTTTATTTCTCACATGATCCCCGATAAAATTTCCTACCACCAATCCCGCGTTGGGATAGGCTAGGGCGAGGTGTGCTAAATAATTCATCGGTGCGTGCTTATGTGTATATTTGCCAAAACAAAAGTATGACTTTAATTGCGTCTGTTTCGGGAATTCGTGGTACGATTGGTGGCAAAGTAAAAGACAACCTTACTCCTGTAGATGTTGTTGCTTTTGCTGCAGCCTATGGAACTTGGTTGGTTTCAACCACAAAAACCTCATGTGCGGTTGTAGTGGGACGTGATGCGCGTATTTCGGGCCCGATGGTGCAGCAGTTGGTACAACAAACGCTTATTGGTTTGGGCATCAATGTTATAGATGTCGGATTATCCACAACCCCTACCGTAGAAATGGAAGTGGTGCGTCAAAAAGCGCAAGGCGGTATTATTCTTACGGCAAGTCATAACCCAAAACAATGGAACGCATTAAAATTACTGAACAGTAAAGGAGAATTCATCAGCAGCGATGACGGCAAAGCCCTTATGCAACACCTTGAGGCACAGTCCTACGATTTTGCTTCGGTGGATGATCTTGGTACCATATCAACGGTTGACGATGCACTGGAAGCGCATATTGATGCGATTTTAGACTTAGACTTGGTGGATGTTGATGCGATTCAGGCAGCGCAATTCTCTGTAGTGGTTGATGGTGTGAATTCTTCAGGAGGCATTGCCGTACCCATGTTATTGGATAAACTAGGGGTGAAGACAACTAAAATTCACTGCACGCCAAACGGTGATTTTCCACACAACCCTGAGCCATTAAAAGAACATTTAACCGATTTGACAACGGCAGTTTTAGACACTAAAGCAGATGTTGGTATTGCCGTTGATCCTGACGTGGATCGGTTGGTATTTATGGACGAAAACGGACTGCTTTTTGGAGAGGAATACTCCTTAGTAGCGTGTGCAGATTATGTACTTGGACATCAAAAAGGTGCGGTAGTTTCCAATCTTTCTTCCAGCAGAGCCTTGGCTGATTTGGCGCAACATCACGGCGTAGATTATCATGCTAGCACAGTAGGCGAGGTGCATGTGGTGGAAAAAATGAAAGCCGTAAAAGCGGTTATTGGCGGTGAAGGAAATGGCGGGATTATTCTGCCCGAGTTGCATTACGGTAGAGATGCCCTTGTTGGCATTGCGTTGTTTTTAAGCTTTTTGGCCAAAGAGAGCGTAACGGTTTCAAATCTTAAAAAGCGTTATAGAAACTATGTTATGGCTAAGAAAAAAATTCAACTATCGAAGGCCTGGGACACAGATGCCTTACTTGCAGCTGTTGCGGATACGTTTAAAAACGAGCGGGTTACGACCATTGACGGCGTTAAAATCGACTTTGACGATTCGTGGATTCATTTACGCAAATCAAATACAGAACCTATAATCCGACTTTATGCTGAGGCGTCAGACGATCATCGTATTAATACACAAGTTGATAAAATAGAAAAGGCTATTGCTTCTTTTGTCGCATCAACTTAAAGCGATTGTGCGTCCAAAAATATAGGGAAGGATCCTCCTTGATTTGTTCTTCTAAGGCTTTGTAAAATGCATCTGTAATCTGAAAATCAGCGACTTCATTCGGATTTTCCGCGAGAACACTAAAGGTAGTTTCGTAATACCCGCGCTTAACGCGTTTTACTTTTGCCATTACAATAGGGACATCAAAACGTTTTCCTAGGCGTTCTGCGCCTGTAAACACAGGAACTTCATGCCCAAAAAAAGTACGGTAGTAATTTTTACTCCTATTTCTAGGAGATTGATCAGCCGCAAAACCCACTAAATTCAATTCGTTTTTTCGTTTTGAAGCGGCAAACTCTTCTGTAAATTTTTTCCTTGAAATCAACGCAGCATTGTGTTTTGAGCGTACCTTTTGAAAATACGAATCAAAGTATTTGTTTTGTAATGGTGCGTAGATGGCAACAGGTTTTAAGGACACATAATATCCCAACGCCAAAAGCCACTCAAAATTTGCATAATGTCCTGTCATAACAAATACCGATTTTCCTTGCTTGGCAAAATTCTCAACAAGTTCAGGGTTAGTCACGGTAAAACGCTTCAGCATTTGCTTTTTAGACATGCCTTTTACTTTAATGGCTTCTAAAAGTAGATCGCATAAAAAGCGATAAAATTTACGTTCAATCTGCTTTTGTTCAGCAGGTGAATTGGCAATACCACACAATGCTATGTTTTTCTGAACAGCTTTTTTTCGATAACCTGTAATATGATAAACAAAAACATATAAAAGATTAGAAAGCTGGTATAACAGCCAAAAAGGAAATTTTGATATAACTAGAAGTAGCGGTGCTACAAATATATAAATCATTAGATTCATTCGTGGTTATACGCTTTGCGCTAAACTACAGCAGATTTGATTCAAGTATGGGTAAAATATCTCCTATATAATGGTCTCTAGCAACAACTTGACCATTTTCATCTAGTAAAAACAATTGAGGAATAGAGGTTACGCCATATAGTGCAGCGATAGGATCTTCCCAACGTTTGAGGTTAGAAACGTGATTCCAATTTAGGTTATCATTTTCAATAGCTTTTCTCCAACTTTTATCATTTTTATCTAAAGAAACACTTAAAATAGCAAGTCCTTTATCTTTATATAAATTGTAGGCTTCTACCAACTTAGGACTTTCTACACGGCAAGGACCGCACCAAGACGCCCAAAAGTCAACCAATGTGTATTTGCCAAGTGTAGCGTATAAGCCCTGTGGATTTCCATCTAAATTTGGTGCAGTAAAATTCGGAGCTTTTGATCCAACACTAACATCACCATCTTCCTTTTTTTCTGCATCTGGGTTAACGCTTTTATCATCACTTGGAAAAATAGTTTTTTCAATTTTAAGCCCCGCTTTTGTCTTTTTTATGGTTTTGCTAAATGCATTAAAAATAGTTTGCGATTCCTCATTTTCAATGCCTTTATTTAGTATAAGTTGTTCTAGAATTAGCGTTGAGATATAAGAATCGGTGTTTTCAGAAACAAAACTTACTTGAAAGTCTTTGAACTTGGCTTGCATTTCGTTTAGTTGTTCTTGCAAATCAACAAAAGCGAGACTGTCTCTAGAAATCATCGCATTTCGCATTTCGTTTTGGATTCCAAATAAATCATCAATTAGAGGAGTAGAAGACTTGATATATCTTCTAAAATCTTTGTTTGATTTTGTGCCACTTGCTTTAGATGCACGTATGCTGTCCTTGTAAATTTCTACCATGATTTCACCAGGTTCTAGGACAACAGGAACTACATCACGATTACCTTCTAAGAGTAAATAGTGCATTTCGGGCAGTTCGATGGTACTTGTATAACTCGCAACGCCACCTTGTATGGATAGGGTATCTAAGGTTTGAGGTTGGTTGTTGTCATCTAATGCAATCAGAAAAACATTGTTGTTGTCTTCAGCATCAACGGAAATGTTTAACGTATAATCTGAGGTTTGACAAGAAGCCAAAAAAAGTATTAGGGAAAGCAGGGTCATTAATCGCATTGGAAATAATTTTTGTCAAATTTAGGAAAAAGAAACGTGGTTGCTGAGAAACCTAATGCTTTTTTAAGCTCACCATAATGCCGTTTACCAATTCATTATAGTCCATAGATTTAAAATCTTCGTCGGTAAAAAAAGCTTTTAGCTTGTCGGAATGATAATCATAAAGTTTCCATCTTTTATTGTGATATTCCAATGCCGTTAGGTTTTCAATCCAGTCCCCCGAGTTTAAGTACAAGCAGCTCCCGATTTTGCTTTTAAGAATGCGCTTTTGTGGCTGATGAATATGTCCACAAACCACGTAGTCATATCCTTGATCTATCGCTAAGTCAGCGGCAATTTGCTCAAAATCATTAATATATTTTACTGCTTTTTTTACGCTATTCTTGATTTTTTTAGACAACGAGTATTTCTCTTTTCCAAATTTTAGTAACCACCAATTAACAAATCGATTAATCATAATTAGTATGTCGTAACCCCAACCACCAAGTTTTGCAATCCATTTTGAATGTTGAACGGTAGCATCAAAGATATCCCCGTGGAAAAACCATGCCTTTTTTCCATCAAGTTCCATAATCAATTTATCAACTATTTTAATATTTCCTAAGTCAATTTCCGTGAACCTTCGTAATAATTCATCATGATTACCCGTAATGTAGAATACTTTTGTGCCGTTGGTTGCCATAGAAATAATTTTCTTGATAACCTTTAAATGACTTTTAGGGAAATAGCGCTTACGAAACTGCCAAATGTCAATAATATCCCCGTTGAGTACGAGGGTTTTGGGACGAATACTTGATAAGTAATTTAATACCTCATCAGCATGACAGCCATAAGTTCCCAAGTGGATATCAGAAATAACCGCTAAATCTAATTTTCTTTTTTTCACGATATACAAATATCAAATAGCTTTTTGTAGTTAACATCAACAGAATTAATATATAAATCTTACTAAATGGTTACCAAATTGTTATTATCAACAATTTAGAATGATGTGTTAATATTCGTATTTTTGAAAAAAAATAATCCATGTCTGGAAACACGTTTGGCAAATCTTTTACTTTAACAACTTATGGAGAATCTCATGGTCCGGCGCTTGGTGGCGTTATTGACGGTTGTCCGGCAGGCGTTCCTATAGCTATTGAAACCATTCAAGAAGAGTTGAATAGAAGAAAACCGGGGCAGTCAGCTATTGTTACCCAACGAAAAGAGCCCGACACGGTTGAAATTTATTCTGGTGTTTTTGATGGTAAATCTACAGGTACACCTATTGGCTTTGTGATTCACAACACAAATCAAAAATCAAAAGATTACACACATATTAAAGATAGTTATCGCCCTTCTCATGCCGATTATGTGTACGACCAAAAATACGGATTCCGCGATTATCGCGGGGGTGGTAGAAGCTCTGCTCGTGAAACAGCAGCACGTGTTGTTGCTGGAAGTATTGCCAAACAACTTATTTCACCAATTGAAATTCAAGCTTTTGTGTCTGCTGTTGGGGAGTTGACATTGCCAAATCCAGAAGGGATTTCTGATTACTCGTTTATTGAGCAAAATCCTGTACGTTGTCCAGATAAGGCAATGGCAGCAGAAATGGAAACCTACATCAAACAAGTTCGAAAAGACGGCGATACTGTAGGTGGTGTTATCACTTGTGTGGCTAAGAATGTACCTGTGGGCTTGGGCGAACCTGTTTTTGATAAACTTCACGCTGTTTTGGGGCAAGCAATGCTATCTATAAATGCCGTAAAAGGCTTTGAATACGGTAGTGGTTTTGCAGGGGCTGTACTCCGCGGAAGTGCACACAACGACCTGTATAACGAAGATGGCACTACAAAAACCAATAATTCGGGAGGTGTGCAAGGAGGCATAAGCAACGGAATGGATATTTATTTTAATGTAGCTTTTAAGCCTGTTGCAACCATTATGCAATCGCAAGAAACGATAGACAATAAAGGTGAAACTGTTACTATGGAAGGCAAAGGGCGTCATGACCCGTGCGTGGTTCCAAGAGCCGTTCCCATTGTGGAGGCCATGACTGCTTTGGTATTGGCAGATTTTACACTTCGCAATAAAAACGCTAAATTGTAGTATGCGAAAACTAGCGCTCCATTGGCAAATTTTATTAGGAATGTTTTTCGGCGTTCTTTTTGGTTTGCTGTGTAGCCAGTTTGATTGGGGGAAATCTTTTGTAGTAGATTGGATTAAACCATTTGGTACAATTTTCATTAATTCCCTAAAACTTATTGCCGTTCCACTGATTCTTGCATCGCTTATAAAAGGGGTTTCTGACTTAAAAAACATCGCCCAACTTTCCAATATGGGAGGTCGCACGATTGGGTTGTATTTGCTTACCACATTAACGGCAGTTACTATTGGCCTAACCATTGTGAATGTTATCAAACCTGGAAACACGCTTTCAGACGCAACTCGAACAGAACTTCTGGCTTCTTATGCTACAGATGCTGCTGCAAAACAATCTGTGGCAGCAGTACAACAAGAAGCCGGCCCACTACAAGCGTTGGTAGATTTAGTTCCATCCAACATTTTTGCTGCCATGCAAGACAATGGGAATATGTTACAAGTCATTTTCTTCGCTATCTTTTTTGGTATAGGATTGGTGTTGATACCCAAACAAAAAGCCAAAGCTGTAAAAGACTTTATTGATGCCTTAAACGAGGTTATTCTAAAACTTATCGATTTGATTATGATAGCTGCACCATACGGCGTTTTCGCATTACTCGCGGCCCTAATTGCAGAAGCACCTTCGGCAGATTTGTTTAAAGCACTCGGATTATATACTGTAACCATACTCATTGGTTTGTTCACGATGATTGTTTTTTACATTTTACTTGTACGTATTTTCACACGGAAAAAAACAGGTTTTTTCTTAAAAGGAATATCTCCAGCTCAGTTATTGGCATTTTCTACAAGCTCCTCTGCTGCTACGCTCCCTGTTACTATGGAACGTGTACACGAACATCTAGGTGTAGAAGAAGATGTAAGCAGTTTTGTGTTGCCTATTGGTGCAACCATTAACATGGACGGCACAAGTTTGTATCAAGCGGTAGCCGCTGTTTTTATTGCACAAGCTTTTGGTATGGACTTAAGTCTTTCGGCACAATTGGGCATCATTGCAACGGCAACTCTAGCGTCTATCGGTTCTGCTGCTGTACCAGGCGCAGGTATGGTGATGCTTGTTATTGTTTTGGCGCAAGCAGGAATCCCTGAAGCGGGTTTGGCGCTTATTTTTGCCGTTGACAGGCCTTTGGATATGTGCCGCACAGCCGTAAACGTAACTGGTGATGCTTCTGTATCTATGCTGGTTGCCAAATGGTTAGGCAAGTTAGGCAAGCCAAAAGCTAAAAATTGGGATGATCATTATCCTGGAAAATAAACCGCTTTTTATGTGTTTGGGCTAAGGTGCATTCTGTGCTTCCAAAAACGCGTTTTCTGTTTTTTGCAATAAAATTGTATAGTCCTTTTTGAATAAAATTAGGGGTTATCCAAAAAAAGAATACAGTCCATTTAAATCTAGGAAGTTTTTGGATTATGTATCGAATCGCATGTTGATGCGTTAGCGTATGCGAAGCATCGACAACCACGACAGTTTCCTTAGATAGTTTAAGCTTTTGAGCGTAATCGGAGAGAAGTGATGCAAATTGAAAGTATTTATTTACATCATGTTTTATAATAAATTTTACGAAAGTACTGCACATCAGGCATTCACTATCGTAAAAAATAACAGCTTGATTCACTTTCTCTTACGTTCTACAAGTTCTAAGGCTTCTACATTTACTTGCGTGGTAAAAACGCCATAATTAACAACGGCCTTTTTCTTTTCTAATATGTCAATGGTACCCACTGCTTTACCGTCGTACATACGCACTTTATCACCAATGTTAAACGTAACTTTTGGACGTAGTTTTTCTTTGGGTTTTTGAGTAGGATTTTTCTTTTTTTCCTCTCGAACCACTTCTACTTTTTTGGAAACCTCTTCCTTTAATGCCCTTTTTTGCTGCTGCTCTTTTTTATGCTCCGAAACCGATTTGCGTTTGCGCTTGGCATTTTCTTCTTCTACAACTCGTAGAAGTTCCGCAATCAGCGGACGCTTTTTGTTATTGAGAAAATAACGTTCTGCCGCGTCATTTACCTTATTGCCTAAGGCAATCATACGCTGCTCTTGATCGTAAAGTTCTTGATAGCGCTCTAACTTTACTTTAACCTTAGCATTCAGTGTTTCAAGCTTTTCGTTTTCCTTTTTGTTTTTGATTGAAGCCTCTTGCAATTCTTTTGAGGTCTTACTCATGGTGGCACGTTCTTTTTGCAGTTTGGCAATACTGGCATCAAAGCGTACTTTACCTCGTTCTATTTTCTTTTTTGCTCTGTTGATAAGGCTATACGGAATACCGTTTTTCTCTGCTACCTCAAAGGTGAATGAACTTCCTGCTTCTCCAGAAACCAAATGAAATGTGGGTTGCAAACTTTTACCGTCAAATTGCATGTTCGCATTGGTCATGTGCGGCAACTCGTTGGCGAGAAGTTTTAAGTTGGAGTAGTGCGTAGTAATGGCACCAAAAGACTCACGCTCATAGAAAACCTCCAAAAAGATTTCTGCTAAGGCACCTCCCAATTCGGGGTCAGATCCTGTTCCAAATTCGTCAATTAAAAACATGGTTTTTGCATCGCATTTTTTTAAAAAACGCTGCATGTTTTTTAAGCGATAACTATAGGTGCTTAATTCATTTTCAATAGATTGATTATCGCCAATATCAGTTAAAATACGTTCAAAAACACCCACGTGACTCTGTTCGTGAACGGGAATTAAAAAACCACTTTGCAACATCAATTGCAATAGTCCAATTGTTTTAAGGGTGATGCTTTTCCCACCTGCATTTGGTCCTGAAATAACCATGATGCGATTTTCGGGGTGTAAGTGCACATCTTGCGGATAGGTTGTATTCTTTTTTCTTTTATTGCTTAAATAGAGTAGGGGATGATATGCGTTTTTTAAATCAGTTTCTTGGGTTTCACATAGCATGGGCAAAGCAGCATTCATCTCCTTAGCATAATGCGCTTTCGCTGCATGCAAATCTATTAAGGTTAAAAAACTGGAAAATGTCCTAAAGTCAGGTTCAAACGGCCGCATAAAGTCCGTTAGTGCACGTAAAATTGCATCGACTTCTTCTTTCTCATCATATAAAAGATTTTGAAGTTCTTGGGTGTATTGTAAGGTCGTTTCGGGTTCTATGTACACAATACTTCCTGTTTTACTACTTCCGTGAATAACGCCTTTGACTTTACGCCGATACATGGCTTTTACAGCCAGTACACGCCTACTTCCCATGACCGTTTCTCGGATTTCATCTAAAAAACCAGAACCGTGGTAAGTACTTAGTGCAGCACCAAAACTTTGACTTATTTTGGAGCGCACGCCATTCATTTGCCTGCGAATACTAAAAAGTTTATCAGAAGCACGATCTTTTAACTCACCGAATTTATCAACGATGCGGTGAATTTCTGCTGGAATTTCTTTTATGGGTGTTTGTCCGTTAGTAGCTTCAAATAATCCAGGGTAGCGGTCTTTATTTTTTTTAAGAAACACAAGAAGTGTGTTTGCCGTTTCTGAAAGCAAAAGTAAACGTCTAAATCCTTCAACTTCTATTTTACTGTTTTCTACAGAAAGTAATGAGATTTCTTGTGCTACATCTTCAAACCCGTGATTCGGAATGGGTTTTTCTTCTGAAAAAGAAGATAGGTATTCGTTTGTACGGAATAAAGTTCCTTGTACTGCCCGAAAACTTGTGTATGGCGAAGTTTCCATCATCTGTAACTTTCCTGATTCGGTAGCACAACGTGCAGCAGCCTGTTCTAAGACTGTACCAAACTCTAAATCATCAAGCGTTTTCTGCGCAATTATTTTCATTCCATTTTTTTTTACCTTGAGGCTTCGCAAAAATAGCTTTTTTCATGCAGGATGTATTAGAAAAATCTTGGCAAAATCAATTGGTTTCACAGTTGGAGGCTTCTTATTTTAAGGAACTTACCCGTTTTGTGCGTCAAGATTATAGGCAATTTGCTTGCTATCCGCCTGCAAAAGATATTTTTAATGCACTGGACGCTACTCCTTTTGAGAGTACACGTGTGGTTATTTTAGGACAAGACCCGTATCATGGAGCGGGACAAGCACACGGGCTTTCGTTCTCTGTTCCTGAAGGCGTTGCACATCCGCCATCACTTATCAATATCTTTAAAGAATTAGAAGAAGACACAGGAAAACCATACCCCAATAGTGGGTCGCTAATTTCATGGGCAAAACAAGGCGTATTGCTCTTAAATGCAACACTTAGCGTTCGAGCTGGTCTAGCAGGAAGTCATCAAAAAAAAGGGTGGGAGCAATTCACAGATGCGGTTATTGCTTCACTTTCGGATAATAAAAAAGGGGTAGTGTTTATGCTTTGGGGGAATTATGCCAAGAAAAAAGGGAAGCATATAGACCGTTCAAAGCATTTGGTGTTGGAAGCCGGGCATCCTTCGCCGTTGAGTGCAAACCGTGGATTGTGGTTTGGCAATAAGCATTTTAGCAAAGCAAATGCCTATTTAAAACATCGGGGGGGAACGCAAATAAATTGGTGATTACTAGCTCTCGATATTTGTCCTAACTTTTGTTCTTATTGTTAAAACTTAACATTTAATATTTTCTCAAAACTTACGGTGCAAAACGATGGCTTAACTTCAGTTCCATTCCCAAGTGGTGGTTGCGTTATTTTTGAAATAGCAACTTTAGGATTTGTGTCACTATTGGTAGATGTAAACGATGCTCCATTGTCCGTACCTGCGTCATACACACGACCAACAACTGTTTTGTTGGTTACAAATACATTGTTTTCGTCAAGTAAATTGACATCCACACAGGCGGCATACCAATCTGGACTTGGAGCAATCATGGTTACTAACGACACTGCTGGGAATTGCGGAGAAACGTCCACGTCAATTGTGATGGTTCCAACACCACCGCTTAATCCGCTTCCGGTATAAACTTTTAGTCCTTTTCCGTTGCTGATTTCAGCGTTTAATTCTGCTACTAAAACTCCTGTAGCCCCTGTTTCTGCCATTTGTTCAATACCAGCTGTTGCAATTTTTCCACTATCAAAAAAAGTGTTATCTACTTGATGCACCCAACCTACAAGAGGCGAAAAGTGCGCGCCAGCCGGATAGTCTGTTGGGAAATCATTCTTATTCCAGTCAAAGGAAAAGGTAACCCTATAAGTAGCTGTTTTGTCTTCTACTATTGGAGGAATAGCTTCTTCCACTAAAATTTCTTCTTCTTTTTCACAAGAAATAAATAAAAGGGATGCTGTAAGGAATAAATAGATTATGGGGCGAATAATCATAATAAATTGGATTTGATAAAAATAATTATCAATATCTATGCCAAGGTTTACTTATTTTTTAGCAGCAACACGCTTGCCAATCCGCCTGCGCCTGCAATAGCCGCTATACCTGTTTTTTGGGTGCTTTTAAGCGTATGAAATAAACGCACTGCTAATACTGCGCCTGAAGCACCGATAGGGTGCCCGTAAGCTATTGCTCCTCCATACGAATTGATTTTCTCAACAGGTGCACCACTAAGTTTTGCACACAAAATTGCTTGAACGGCATAAGCTTCCATAAGAGCTATTTGATTGATATCCTTCCACTTCAAATTGTTTTGTTCCAAAATAAGTTTCATGGCTTTTGCTGGCAGTATTGGGAAAGATTTTGGAGTGCCACCAAGGGTAAAACCATCTTTAATCTCAATGCAATACACAGGGTTTATTTTTTTTACCATTTCCTCCGAAGCCACTGCAACGAATGCAGCTCCATCGGCTTTTGGTGCTGTATTACAGGGATGTGTATGTCCGTAAGTTGCATTTGCTTTTTGATAGACTTTTTTGGTAATCTCTCTAGCAAAAGGGTCAATTTGATCGTTTGGCGTTAGGGAGACGATTTCTGCAGCAGTTTGGGCTTTATACGCTAAGGCCTTTCTGTGGCTGTTTTGCACCCATTCAAACTCCTCTTCATCAGGAATGTTATAAGATTCTTTTAATGTTTTTATTGTTTCTCCTAAAGGAATTGTAGGGTCATCAGTAGGGTAGAACGGAGGCCGTTCTAATGGCGTGGGCTTATTCTTCCATTTTAGTGGATAATATCGTTCTGGCCGAAGGGAAAAAGATTCTACGCCACCTGCTAAAATAAGATTTGCTTCACCTCGTTGGATTTGATTTGTTGCCTGAATAATTGCATCCAAACCTCCTACGCACTGCCGATCTATGGAAGTTCCTAAAAGTGTTGATGAAAATCCTGCCTTAAGCGTGCAGAGACGTGCTATATTTCCACCACCACCTATAGCATTTGAAATCAAAACAGCATCAACTTCAGAAGTCTCAACGTCCAGTTGCTCAAGAATATCGGAGAGCACAGTTGCAGTCATGTCTTCAATGGGGGTGTTGCGCAGAAAACCACCAGCAGGAGAAATAGTGGTTCGTAAGCCAGCGATCAAAAAAACTTTTTTGGAATTTACAGCCATTTCATAAGTGCTTTAATGTCTGTTTTTCCATTAGCTAGGATGGGCCATGTAAGACAATGTACCCATTTTTTTGGAACGCCTTGCGCGCCCAAACTGTCGTAAGCTTTCTTTTTTAGGGATTGCCATACTTCAGCAGACCGATTTTCAGTAGTCAGCAAAACGAGTTCATTTTCTTTTTGTTTATTCGGTTTGGACACAAGCACCAGGGTTTCAGTTTCCAGAAGCTCTTTGTACCATGATTCAAGGACATCGAGATCAATAATATGACCACTCACAGATACATGACGATCAGACCTTCCACTAAAAAACAAGCGATTATCATCTCCAATATATCCTTTATCTTTTGTTGAGATAAAACCTTCTAACTCATTTGTTTTCAATGTTTTTTGAATATACGATTTAAATACATCATTACTTTTTACCCAAATAGTTCCCATGATGTATTTAGGTACTTTTTGATTGTGCTCATTCAATATAGCAACTTCTACGTTTTTGCAAATTTTTCCTACGCTCTTGCCGCTGTCGCTAGGGCTTTTAATGGAAATAAAACTGGTTTCAGAAGCCCCGTAAAAGCTATAAATTTTAGCATTCGGAAATACGTGTTGCACCTGATCACGCTGCCAGTTAGAAAAATTTGCACCACCTACAAAAAGATACCGAACCGATTCTATCGTTTGTACCTTCTTTTTAGCAAATGCTTTCACAAAAAACATACAATGCAATGGAGTTGCCCAGAGGATATAGTTTTGATTCGATTCAAGTGCTGCAAAATGTCTTATTTCATGATTTGGAAACACTTGAGGTTGTTGTCCTCGCTGTAAAGACTCCATGGCTCCAAATAAGGAAAGCGAGTAGGGGAGCGCTCCCATTACAATTCCTTTTGCATCTTGAAAAGAAGAAATTTCGGCGGAAATAAGTGCAAAGCTATTTTGCCAACTCTCAAACGAACGTACAATACCTCTTTGGTTGTTTTTTGTCCCGCTGGAAAAACATAAAATAGAAGGCTTTGAAACTTCGTGTTTGGAAGTGAAAACCCCATCAATAGATGTTTTTTTGATCGTTAATCCCAATGATTTCACAATAGTAGAGGAGATGGCACCGACGCTTATTCCTGATTGAATAAGCGGCAAGGCGGTGTTTAAAAAAAGCGTTGACTGTGTCTCGTCAAAAAGTAAGAATGTGTTTTTTGGATCTGAAACGATTTTTTGAAGTACTGAAATCATAGGCTGCACAATTAACCGCCAACACGCTTTACGATATATCCATCATTTCGAAGGACTTCCATGACTTTGTCACGCATATTTCCTTGAATGATAATTTCGTTGTCTTTCACAGATCCGCCCACGCTACAGTGCTGTTTTATTTTTTTGGCTAAGGCTTTTAATTGCGTATCATCCCCTTCAAATCCTTTGATTACGGTTACCGTTTTTCCACCACGTCCTTTGGTGCTAAAGTGCGCTTCTAAGTGTTGTTTGACTAACGCTTTAGCTGCTTCTGGTTTGGGAACATAAGCACCTTCTGCTTCAGGGAAAAGCTTTTTTAAATTTGATAAATCATTCAGTTTTGCCATTAGTTTTTCAGCAATCCAAGATCTATAAGGCGCTCACGAAGAAAATCTCCAGCCGTAATATCTTCAAATTGTATCGGATTTTCTTCTGATACGCAATGCGGTAATACATTTAAGGGCATAGTTGCCACCGGATGCATAAAAAATGGGATGGAGTAGCGTGAGGTTCCCCATAATTCTTTTGGTGGGTTTATCACACGGTGAATAGTCGATTTTAGTGTATTGTTGGTATGGCGTGATAGCATATCCCCTACATTTACCATAAGTTCATTTTCGCCAGCAATGGCGTCTATCCATTCGTTATTTCTATTTAATACTTGCAATCCCCTTCCATGCGCACCCATAAGTAGGGTTATTAAGTTGATATCGCCGTGGGCAGCAGCACGTTCTGCCTTTTTTGGGGCTGTTTGTATGGGTGGGTAATGAATTGGACGAAGGATACTATTGCCTGTTGCAACAAAATCATCAAAATAATGTGTATCCAAACCTAGATGAAGTGCTATAGCCTGCAACAATGCCATTCCTGTTTTTTCCAAAGCCTTAAAAACGGCTTCGCCAACTTCGTTAAAAGCGGGAATTTCTTCAACAATAACATTGGGTGGATAGTACTGTTCGAGTGCTTTAGCTACTTGCTTATATTGGCCAAAATGCCAAAATTCTTTTAAGTCGCCTTCCTTTTTGCCTTTGGCGTGTTCTTTTCCTAAGGAAGTATAACCACGCTGACCGCCAGCGCCTTCGATTTCATATTTCTTTTTTACGGACTCAGGCAAATCAAAAAAGGCTTTAATTTGCTTGTATAACTCGTGTATGAGTTCTTCGGAGAGGAAATGTCCGGAGACCGCTACGAAACCAATTTCTTCGTAGGCGCGTCCCAAATCGGAAACAAATTGGTTGCGTTGTTGTTGCGTGCCAGATGTGAATTTTCGGAGGTCTAACGAAGGAATTACATTCATATGTGCAATATAAGAATTACTTTAAAATATCTGATAATGGGGTAAAGGGAAGTTGGAACGCATTCGCAATCTCTTTGTTGGTAATATATCCTTTACTGGTGTTTATGCCTTTTTTAAATCCATCATCTAAACCACTTAAAGAAGTAGATAGTAATTTCATAAGATATGGAAATATCGCTCCAGAGAGCGCTTTAGTTGAAGTATAAGGAACGGCACCGGGCATGTTGGCAACCGCATAATGTAAAACACCATCAACCGTGTAGGTTGGGTTTTCATGTGTTGTTGGATGTGTGGTTTCAAAACATCCGCCTTGATCTACCGCAACATCTACCAGTACCGCCTGTGGACGCATAAGTGACAACATTTTTTTTGATATTAGCTTTGGCGCCTTGGCGCCTTTAACCAACACAGCACCAATAACTGCATCTACCTGGGGTAGGTAAATCCCGATATTTTCTTTGGTAGCCAGCACAGGCGTAATTTTTCCATCAAAACGAGAAACCAGCTCATCAAGACGTTTTTTGCTGATGTCGAATACTAAGACATCTGCTCTCATGCCAACCAATACGTCTGTTGCATTGGTTCCCACTACACCGCCACCTAAAACCATGATTTTAGCAGGCTGTACACCAGAAACGCCCCCCACAAGAATTCCACTACCACCTTGAGGTTTTTCTAAGTATTTTGCTGCTTGTTGCCCCGCCAATCGTCCTGCCACCTCAGACATGGGAGTGAGAAGTGGTAAATTGCCCTTTTCGTCTTCTACAGTTTCATAGGCTATACAAGTTGCACCGCTTTGTTGCATGGCTCTTGTCAGTATTTCTGATGAAGCAAAATGGAAAAAGGTGAAAATGGTATGTTTTGCTTGAATTAATGGAAATTCCTCAGGCAAAGGTTCTTTTACCTTTACAATGAGATCCGCTAGCGCGTATACTTTCTCGATTGTATTCACCATGGATGCGCCAGCTTCTAGGTAGGCAGTATCACTAAAACCAGAACCCAATCCAGCACTTTGTTGTATAACAACTTTATGCGATAACGTAAGGGCAGACACTTGTGCGGGTGTTAAGCTCACACGAAACTCATTGTTTTTGATTTCTTTTGGAATTCCAATCGTCATAAGAGGGCATACTTACAGCTACATAAGCGAATTTATATATTTTTGAAATTAAAACCACAATTTAACATAATATAAATTATCATTCGAATAAAGATGTAAAAAAACCCTCATTGCTGAGGGTCATGTATTGGTTTATTGCAATGCGGCGGCATTAAATAAATTACGAACTCTAGTAATTTCGTTGTCATCATTAAAAAGATGCGTTGCATACAAGCCAAAAACAATATCCTTGTTGTCTGATTTTCTTGTAACACTAACGCGCCAAAAACTTTCTACATAATTCCAGCCCATTTCCATTTCTTGATATTCAATCCATGCATTGTTCATGCTATTGATGGTGAAAGTTGACATAAATTCTTTGTCAGATGCTTTAGCAGCCTCTAAATCAACAGGATCAGCATCCCAATCCATGCTACCCCATTTAAAATTGGTGTCTTCGTTGTAGAATTCATAAGCGCCCTCCATGTCATTAAATTGATACGAATGCATCATTTTTCTGACCTTATTGATGTTTTCGTGATGTGAATACACGGTTCCACCAATAACTTCATTTGAATTTCTATATATGGCAGTAAATGGATTTTTGTTCATGTATGCGCGACTAAAAACAATTTTGTTGTCATCATTTACAACATATTGAAAATGTGCAGGCATGTTTAGTTTGATACCTGTTTCAGTGTGCATTCCGGTGTATTTTTCCCAAGCATATACCCAAGTACCCCCAGCGTATTGCGTGTCGTCATATTCAACGGCATCCGGATATCCACCTGATGTGTGCTCAATTTTTAAGTGTGAGACCAATTTATTCCAGTTTTTCATTGCGGCTATTACATCCGCTTTTGTATTGGGTTCTTTATCTGGATTCATGTTTAGGCCATCATACCCTTTATAGTCATCTGCTAATAGGTTGGCAACGGCCACACTATCGTTTTGAGAAAAAGCGGCTAAAAAATCTAGAACAACCTGATTTGCAGGGTGTTCGATATAGATCGCACCGTTTTTCTTTTTTTGCGCCACAAGCATCGTGCTTACGGCTAAAATTAGAATTGTTAGTTTAATTTTCATTTTGAATTAATTTAATATCTAAACTTAAATAAATTATTTTAAACAATTGGTTAATATACTGTTAAGCCTTGTCGTTGTTAAAAAACCGTGTAAAACAAAAGAAAAGAAACAGGTATTAGAATGAATATCTAATTAATTTTAAGAAACATTTTTTCAATGAATGACCGGCATAACGATTTGCTCCGCATTAGACCCGAAATTAAAAAGCATCAGACGTTTGACACAATGTCGGATGAAGAACGCTTTCAGAACGCTACTATACGTCCAATTCTCAAATTGCAAAATCCTTTGCTTGTGGCGGCTTTTATCAATTATGCCAACAAACACAAAGGCGTATTTTACGAGCTTTCCATAGAAAAGCGCATGCAATACATTGAAACAGCCGTGTGCAAAGACCAAAAGTTTCGCAACTCGCTTAAAGGGATGCTGATTGGTCAATTTACCGTTGAAGAGTACCAACTGTACATTACAAATTCATCCAAACACAACAAGCGTATGATGAATTTAGTCATTGCCAGACTGCAAGATCAAGTCCAACTTTTAACGTCCCAAAACACCGTAAAATCGGCATAGGTTAATATTTGAATAATTAACGGTGTTTTTCCGTTTTTATTCTTTTTTTATGGATAAAATATATATTTTAGTATCAAATTCTTAATATATGAACAAATCCATTATTTTTTCGACCATTACAGGAACCATCGTGTATTTTTTACTCGGATGGTTATTTTACGGCATCCTTTTTACGGATTTATACCCCTCAAATAAAGAGCATTCCATGCAACTTATTTTGTTGGGGAGTCTATTTTATGTACTTGTGTTTTCACTTATTTATTCGCAATGGGCAGCGATAAGTACATTTAAAACCGGTGCCAAAGTAGGCCTAATTTTAGGTTTGATTTTTGCCATTAGTATGAACTCGTTTTATGCTGCATCTAATGGGCTTAACATTGAACACTTCCTCACGGACGTGTTTATAGGTGCCGTGTCCACTGCCATTATGGGTGGCGTGGTAGGTCTTACCATAGGAAAGACCAAAAAATAAACCCCATAGATTAAAATGCCCAAGAAATTGGACATTTTTTTATCCCCTGTTTTAACCTAGTTCTCTCCCCAAATTTTATGAAACCCCAAAATGCCAACAGTAACCTGCATGCGGCTAAAAATGCCAAAAAAGACGAATTCTATACCCAGCTTGCGGATATAGAAAATGAACTCAAGCACTACAACCACCATTTTAAAAATAAGGTGGTGTATTGCAATTGCGACGACCCTCGAATCAGTAATTTCTTCCGCTATTTTGCGCATAATTTTGAGCGCCTTGGCCTCAAAAAGTTAATTACTACCTTAGAGATTGATGTGAAAAGAGTTAAGAAAACTGACAAACAAAGAAATTTGGAATTATTAGAAATAAAAAGACCAGATTTATTCGATAAAGTACTGGGCGGGAAATTATCAGTTTATAAAGCTATGATTGAAGGCGGATTTAAGAAAAAGAGAGTTCGATTACGAAGAACACCAACTTCCTTTGGGAATTATATTAAAGATAATTTTACTAATGAAGAAAAGAAAGAACTGTTGAAATTACTACGCGATTAACGATCGCCCTCTGCTAGCGAGAGCCTGCCTGTCGGCATACAGGGCTATGTCTCGTGCCAACTAAATGCTAAACCAAGCTCTCCCCATCCGCATTGGTCGTCAGCACGGCACTCATATAGTCCACAAAGGGGCGTACGGCTTGTAGGGCGGTGTTTAAGCGGGCTAAAAAGTCTGCTGCGGCAACATCTTCTTCTGTATAGCGTACCATAAAGATATGCTGCTTATGGCGGAGTAAATCAATGTTTGGGTGGTCTTTGGCATAGCCTTTGGGTGCGGTTTTTACGGCATCGCCTTGGAGTTTGCCCCAAATGCGTTTAAAGTTAGGTTCGTTAATGATGTTGCGGTACTC
>CATAMV010000004.1 GCA_949487855.1 Bacteroidota bacterium | reverse complement strand
TTAGACGGTGTTTGTTCATAGTGTGAAAACTCCATAGTTGAAGTAGCACGACCAGAAGATAATGTACGTAACGAGGTTACATAACCAAACATTTCTGAAAGCGGTACGTTGGCTTTAACTACCTTCGAACCTGCACGATCATCCATGCTGTTTACTTGTCCGCGACGACGGTTAAGGTCACCTACAATATCACCCATGTTTTCCTCGGGCGTAAGTACCTCTAATTTCATTATCGGTTCCATAATAACAGCACCAGCTGCTTTCGCTGCTGATTTATAACCCATTTTGGCAGCCAATTCAAACGAAAGTGAATCGGAATCCACAGGGTGGAAAGAACCGTCTTTTAATGTTACCTTAATTGCGTCTATTTCAAAACCAGCTAATGGCCCATTGGACATGGCTTGTTTAAAACCTTTTTCAACAGATGGGATATATTCTTTTGGAACGTTACCCCCTTTAATTTTATTTACAAACTCTAAACCTGATTTGCCTTCTTCAGCGGGCTCAAGAGTAAATACAATATCGGCAAACTTACCACGACCACCCGATTGCTTTTTGTACACTTCACGGTGATCTGTAGAATCTGTGATCGCCTCTTTGTATTCAACTTGTGGTTGACCTTGATTTACATCAACCTTAAACTCACGTCTAAGACGGTCAACAATAATATCAAGGTGAAGCTCGCCCATTCCAGATATAATCGTTTGGCCAGAAGCCTCATCTGTTTTTACTTGGAACGTTGGATCTTCCTCTGCAAGTTTGGCAAGAGCCATACCTAATTTGTCAACGTCTGCTTTTGTTTTTGGCTCAACCGCAATACCGATTACAGGATCAGGAAAGTCCATACTTTCTAAGATGATTGGCGACTTTTCTGCTGATAGCGTATCACCCGTCTTTATATCTTTAAATCCTACCGCTGCACCAATATCACCCGCTTCAATGAAGTCAATAGAGTTTTGCTTATTGGCGTGCATCTGATAAATACGTGAAATACGTTCTTTGTTACCTGAACGGTTGTTCAGAACATAAGAACCTGCATCTAAACGACCAGAATAAGCACGGAAAAATGCCAAGCGCCCCACAAAAGGATCTGTAGCAATTTTAAATGCCAACGCAGCAAAAGGATCATTTACTGAAGGCTTGCGGGAAATTTCATCGCCTGTATCAGGATTAGTACCTACAATCGCTTCTTTGTCTTCTGGCGAAGGTAAATAACGACAAACCGCATCTAACAAAAACTGAACGCCTTTGTTTTTAAATGCAGAACCACAGATCATTGGGATGATGCTCATGTCTTGCGTAGCTTGACGCAAAGCCTCATGAACCTCATCTTCTGTGATACTATCTGGATCTTCAAAATATTTTTCTAAAAGATTTTCGTCGTACTCTGCAACGGCTTCAATAAGTTCGCCACGGAATTTTTCGACGTCTTCTTTCATGTCCTCTGGAATATCTACTACATCAAAAGTAGCTCCCATGTTTTCTTCATGCCAAATAATAGCACGATTTTTTACCAAGTCAACACAACCTCTAAAGTTGTCTTCGTCCCCAATTGGAAGTACAATAGGCACAGCGTTAGATTTTAACATCTCACGTACTTGAGTACATACATTAAGGAAGTTTGATCCCTGACGGTCCATTTTATTTACAAAGCCCATACGAGGTACTTTGTAGTTATCAGCTAATCTCCAGTTGGTTTCAGATTGTGGCTCTACACCGTCAACAGCAGAAAATAAAAACACAAGTCCATCTAATACACGAAGTGAACGATTTACTTCAACGGTAAAATCAACGTGTCCGGGGGTGTCAATGATATTAAAGTGATAAGGTTTAGCTCCATCAACAGGCTTTCCTTGATCTGTTGGGAACGTCCACTCGCAGGTAGTAGCAGCAGAAGTAATCGTAATCCCGCGCTCTTGTTCTTGCTCCATCCAGTCCATTGTAGCAGCACCATCATGTACTTCTCCAATTTTGTGGCTAACACCCGTATAATATAAAATACGCTCAGTAGTAGTGGTTTTTCCAGCGTCAATATGCGCTGCAATTCCAATGTTACGTGTATATTTTAAATTTCTTGCCATGATTATTTTGCTGCGTTTTTAGAATCTAAAATGTGAAAAGGCTTTGTTTGCTTCTGCCATTTTGTGGGTGTCTGTTCGTTTTTTAACAGCAGCACCTTCTTCTTTTTCGGCAGCAATAATTTCGGCAGCAAGTTTCTGCGCCATAGATTTTTCGTTACGCTTACGTGAATACCCGATAAGCCACTTCATGGCCATAGAAATTTTTCGGTCCGGACGAATTTGCATCGGGATTTGGAAAGTAGCACCACCCACACGGCGACTGCGCACCTCCACGTGAGGCATAACATTCGAAAGTGCATCTTTCCATATTTGGAGTGCATCTTTCTCTTCGTTTTGGTTTTTGGATTCTACGATGTCAATTGCGTCGTAAAATATCCTAAATGCTACGGATTTCTTCCCGTTTAACATTAGGTTGTTGACAAAGCGCGTGACCAGTTGGTCATTGAATCGCGGGTCGGGAAGTAGAGGGCGTTTTTTCGCCTGTCTTTTTCTCATATTCTGTTTTTGAGTGGTTCAAGCAAGCTTGAACGTCATGTTACTTTTTCGCTACTATTACTTTTTCGGTCTTTTTGCACCATACTTTGATCTACGCTGCAAACGGCCTTCGACACCTGCTGTGTCAAGTGCACCACGAACAATGTGGTACCGAACTCCAGGCAAGTCTTTTACTCGACCTCCACGTACAAGTACAATAGAGTGTTCTTGCAAATTGTGACCCTCACCAGGAATATAGGCATTCACCTCGTTTCCATTAGTTAGGCGAACCCTAGCTACCTTCCGCATGGCGGAATTTGGTTTCTTTGGTGTCGTTGTATATACACGAGTACATACTCCACGACGCTGCGGACATGAGTCCAAAGCAGCAGATTTGCTCTTTTTTGTGAGGTCCTTGCGGCCTTTACGAACTAGTTGCGATATAGTTGGCATACGTTATACTTACTTTATTCCTTCAATTAAAGGGCTGCAAATGTAGTATAATTTTTCACGCTATCAAATACTGTTATGTAATTTTTTAAATCGATTTTGACTTCTCTGGGCTTTAACCATATAATTGCTTTTAACATTATGAATTCGAATGCATAACTCACAATTCACTATGTTATTACAACTTCGGTACGTAATTTTGTTGGCTGTATGCCAAAAAACGAAAACGAATTTATCGCATTTTTTGATGCACTCCGTGACAAGCAGCTGCCTTTTGTATTGTTTCGGTTGCCACAATCGGAACACATTACACTATATCTGCAACGAGATGACACGCATCATCAAACCAAAACATTAACAGAAAGTGGTTTTGTTTTCGCACCCTTTTTAGCAGAAACTTCCAAAACATACATCCCCAACCACACCGAAAAGCATTTTACCATTCCTCATATTACTGAAAAAAATGAGAAAAGCAACGTATCTGCTGTGCAGAACAAATCCTATTATATGCAGTTGGTTGCTGATGCAAAAAACACGATTAGGAATAGCAAACTCAAGAAAGTAGTGGTTTCAAGACAGCATAAGCATTCCTTTAGAGGATCAATGGCAACATCATTTTTAAAATTGACCCATGCCTACCCCAACGCCATGGTGTATTTCTGGTCACATCCGGAAACTGGAGAATGGATGGGCGCAACACCCGAAACACTCCTTAATATCGAACAGGGTAGCTGTAAAACCATGGCATTGGCAGGGACGTTGCCATACAGCGATAAAATCGCACCAAATTGGACGCCAAAAGAAGTTGAAGAGCAACAAATGGTAACTGATTTTATTCAAATGCAACTAGAACAAATCTTTCCAAAAAACAGCATACAACTATCACCTACTTATTCTAAACGTGCAGGAAACTTAATTCATTTATGTGCTGATTTTGAAGTTCCGCTTGGTAATGCAACAGCACTTGATGTGGTGCGACTGCTTCACCCAACTCCTGCAGTAGCAGGTGTCCCTGTCAAAGAAAGTTTGATTTTTTTGAGAACACACGAAAAACACAGTCGCAAGTATTACGCAGGTATTTTAGGGCCAATTTCCGATAACCGTGTAAACCTATTTGTAAACTTGCGTTGTGCAGAACTTACACGTGATGGAATTACATTGTATGTTGGTGGCGGCATTACGGCACAAAGTAACAACGAAACGGAATGGGCAGAAAGCCAGCAAAAAGCAGAAACCTTACTTCATATATTGTAAGTGTTTGCTAATTAGTACACTCATTTGCTGTTTTGTACCTTTGCGCAGCTATGAAAAATGATGCCAAATCACATCAAATGTTATATCCTGACATTCCATTACCGCAAGCGGTAGTCCACTACAGTAGTGAATATAACATTCAGCATGTCGTTATTTCAGCAGGGTCAAGAAATGCACCCTTGACAAATGGCTTTGTTGAAAATCCATTTTTTACAACTTACAGTATTGTTGATGAGCGTGCTGCTGCTTTTTTCGCTTTAGGTATTGCACAACAATTGGGAGAGCCTGTTGCGTTGGTATGCACTTCGGGCTCAGCGCTTTTAAACTACTACCCGGCTGTTGCTGAAGCATTTTACAGCGAACTTCCTCTTGTTATTCTTTCTGCAGATCGCATGCCCCATCGTGTAGATATAGGAGATGGACAAACCATTCAGCAAGAAGGTGTGTTTGGTCCACATTTGATTGGAGCTGCTTCTTTAAAACCAGACGTTTCGCATGCTACAGCGTCGCTACTTGCCAGCAATAAACAACCCTATTTTGCAGCAAAGCCCACAAAAAAAGAAATTGATGCATTGCAACAAAAACATCAAACATATAATAGTAAAGAATTACAACGTTTATTCGGTTTGGCGGCCACTGCAAAAGGCCCTGTGCATGTAAACATTCCCATTGAAGAGCCCCTTTACGGCATGACAACTACGCCTATTGCTTTTCCAAAAGCTCCAGAACTCACCACTACTACAGTCGATACTGATTTTAAAGAATTAAAATCCGCATGGAAAAACGCAAAGCGCAAGATGATTTTGATGGGTGTCGCCAAACCTAATAAGGAAGTAGCCAATGCCTTACATAAATTGTTAGAAGATCCTAGTGTGGTTGTGCTTACTGAAAAAACTTCCAATTTTTCGCACCCTGCAGCTATTGATGCAATAGATTGCTTGATGGCACCATTAGAGTTGGAACAAAACAGTGGTGAGGAAGAACTAAAGCCAGATTTATTGCTTACAATAGGAGGAATGATTGTATCCAAAAAAATCAAATTCTTTTTAAGAAAGTACAAGGCAAAGCAACACATTCACATAGACCAAACCAAAGCAAACGATACGTTCTATTACTTAACCGATCATATTAATGTACCCGCCGACGTTGCACTTTGTGCACTAACAGAACAAAATCAACTTCAAGAAAACAGCTATCAAACAACACTTTTAAATCGTTATCACAACTACCTTAAAAGAGGAAAAACATATTTAAACAACATTTCATTTTCTGACCTTAAAGTATTTGATTTGGTTACCAAAGCATTACCGCAAAACACACATTTGCAAGTGGCTAACAGTTCGTCTATCCGTTATTTGCAACTTTTTGATTTACCCCCCGGAGCGGAAGTGTTTTGCAACAGAGGAACAGCTGGCATTGATGGCAGCACCGCCACAGCAATGGGTGCGGCCCAAATCAACCCAAAACAAATGGTGTTTATAACAGGAGACTTGAGCTTCTTTTATGACATCAACGGCTTGTGGCACAATTATATCCCGAGTCATGCACGCATTATTATTATTAATAATCAAGGAGGTGGTATTTTTAGGATTTTACCCGGTGAAAAAGACAGTCCCAAGTATGACACCTATTTTGAAACCATTCACGGACGTAATGCAAAAGAAATGGCAAAAGCATTTGGATTTAGATACAAGCGTGTACGAACAAGTTGGGGATTAAAGCAATCACTCCGTGGATTTTTTAATCCTTCAAAACAACCAAAAATTTTAGAAATTTGCACACCAAGAAAACAAAACGACTCCGTGCTATTGGACTATTTTAGGGCGATGGCAAACACAAAGAAATAAATTAATACTATGAGAAACTGGGAAACCATAAAAGAGTATAGCGACATCCGCTTTGAGTTTTATAAAGGCATTGCCAAAATTACCATTGATCGCGAAAAGGTGTATAACGCCTTTCGTCCTGAAACGAACAATCAAATGTTAGAAGCCATGGACGTTTGCCGTGAACGCGAAGACATTGATGTTGTCATATTTACGGGGGCTGGCGAAAAGGCCTTTTGTAGTGGTGGCGACCAGAACGTGAAAGGCGTTGGTGGGTATGTGGGTGAAGACGGTGTACCGCGACTAAACGTATTGGATTTGCATAAAAAAATCAGGGAAATCCCAAAACCAGTAGTTGCCATGGTAAACGGCTACGCCATTGGAGGCGGACATGTATTGCATGTTGTATGCGATCTAACTATTGCAAGTGAGAATGCTATTTTTGGACAAACGGGTCCTAAAGTGGGAAGTTTTGATGGCGGATTTGGATCATCCTATCTAGCACGCCATGTAGGGCAGAAAAAAGCTCGTGAAATTTGGTTTTTGTGTCAGCAATACTCCGCACAGGAAGCCTTGGATATGGGCTTGGTAAACAAGGTTGTTCCACTGGCCGATTTGGAAGACACTACTGTTGAATGGTGTCAGATTATGCAGCAACGTAGTCCTTTGGCGTTACGCATGCTAAAACGCTGTATGAACGCAGAACTGGACGGACAACACGGATTGATGCAACTGGCTGGCGATGCTACGCTAATGTACTACTTGATGGACGAAGCGCAAGAAGGGAAAAATGCCTTTTTAGAAAAACGAGCGCCTAACTTTAAGCAGTATCCAAAATTTCCTTAGTGGCTGCACCTTCGTTGTTTCGCATTTGGATTTCCGCCGCGCGCTTGCGTACGTTACCGCTTTCGGTAGCAGGAATTGTGGCGGGCAACGCATTGGCTTCACAACATTCTGACTTTTCGTGGATACTTTTTGGAGGCACCTTACTTACGGCTATTGCCTTTCAAATTTTATCCAATTTTGCGAACGATTATGGCGATGGTGTAAAAGGCACAGATAACGAAAACAGGGTTGGACCAAAACGCGTACTGCAGCAAAAACTACTCTCCAAAAAAACACTTTTCAATGGCATTATTCTCACAGGAGTCATTGGTTTTTTATTGGCAATATGCACCATCGCCATGGCATTTGGTCTTGAAGAAACTCAACCTATATTGATTTTTTTGGCACTTGCTATTACAGCAATTTTTGCTGCTTACAAATACACAGCCGGCAAAGGAGCCTATGGCTATTATGCTATGGGCGATTTTTTTGTCTTTCTTTTTTTTGGAGGGCTAGCAGTCATGGGATCCTATTATTTACAAACAAAGACAATACCACTACACATCGCCTGGTTTGCAATGGCAATAGGTCTTTTGAGCGTGGGCGTACTTAATTTAAACAACATGCGCGATATGGAAAACGACGCTGTTGTGGGTAAACAAACAATTGCTTCGCTGTTGGGGTTTGCGTATGCAAAAATATACCATACGCTGCTGTTGTTTTTTGCTTGTGTCTTTTTGGGTGTTGGATTGAAGCAGACCGCTGATTCTCTTTGGCACTACTGCCCTATTGTTGTGATAATTCCGTTGCTTATTCAGCTTAGTAAAACAATTCGCATTAGGTCACATGTAGATTTTGATGGACAACTAAAACCACTTGCATTAACCACTTTTGCGCTAAGTTTAGTAATTCTTGTTACACAATTGTTGATGTAATGAAATTAGATTTTAAAAAATATATACTTAATTTTAGACGTCCTAGCGGAACCTCCAGAGGGGTTTTGCGCCAAAAAGAAACTTATTTTATTGAGATTATTGATGGGAATCGCCGTGGTGTAGGTGAATGCGGATTGTTTCGTGGACTCAGTTACGATGATGTTCCAGGCTTTGAGGCGCAATTGAAAACCGTTTGCAATGCATTGGAAAAAGGGGAAGATACCAAAACGCTATGTACTAATTTTCCTTCTATCCAAATGGGTGTTGAAATGGCGCTTTTATCCTTTAACTCCCCTACTCCATTTCAATTATTTGACTCAGCATTTAGTCGTGGTCAGCAGCCGATATCCATAAATGGTTTGGTTTGGATGGGAAATATAGCCTATATGCGTCAACAAGTATTTGATAAAATTGATGCAGGGTTTGATTGCATAAAATTAAAAATTGGAGCATTAGATTTTGCTGATGAATGTCAATTGTTGACAGAAATTCGAGAACGTTATTCCGCTAAGGAAGTTACCCTACGAGTGGATGCAAATGGCGCATTTTCTGCTGATGAGGCTTTAGATAAGTTAATGACCCTATCCACATTCGATTTGCATAGCATTGAGCAACCCATAGCGGCAGGACAACCAGATGCACTAGCCGAATTATGTGTCAAAACCCCTTTACCTATTGCCTTGGATGAGGAACTCATTGGGGTATTGCATCAAGATGATCAACGTAGATTGTTGGAAAAAATCAAACCACAATATATTATTCTGAAACCGAGTTTATTGGGTGGTTTTGCTGCATCAGCGGCATGGATTCGTCTAGCGGAAGAACGCAACATTCAGTGGTGGGTAACCTCTGCTCTGGAAAGTAATATTGGGCTAAACGCTATTTCACAATGGACAGCATCGCTACAAACTACCACTCCACAAGGACTTGGAACAGGTAGCCTATTCACGAATAATATTGAGAGCCCTTTAGTGGTTGCTAAAGGTATGCTGCATCACAATAATTCCCTAACTTGGGATTATCGCTTTTAACATGCAACTCCATCCAAAATTTCGACTTAACGGAACAGCATACAGCCATGACAGTCTGCTTTCGGTAGCCAAAAAATGGCAAAATTCAAGCAATAACGAACAACAAGAATTGGGGTTGTTTTTGAAAACTTGGCTTATAGACAGTGATACAATAATTGTTCATACATCAGGTTCTACAGGTGCACCAAAACCGTTGGAAGTTTCCAAAAAAGCCATGCGAGCCTCTGCCGAACAAACAGCAGCCTTTTTTAACCTTTTGCCGGGCGATACAGCATTGCTTTGTTTGCCCATACAGTATATTGCCGGAAAAATGATGTTGGTGCGCGCCATGGTTATCGGTTTGGATATAGACCTAATCCCTCCAAAAACATTACTTGACTTAAAAGATAAATCCTATGATTTCGCTGCGCTGATTCCATTGCAAGCCAGCGCATCAATTAATTTGTTAAAAAACTTAAAAACAATACTTATTGGAGGTGCGCCAATTCCTGGTGCGTTGCGTAAAGCATTGGCAAAAAAACAGCTGCACTGTATAGAAACCTATGGCATGACGGAAACCCTGACTCATGTGGCAACACGACCTGTAACTTATCCACCCGTACCGTTTTTGGCAATGCCTGGTATAGTGGTTGATGTGGATTCAGATAACTGTTTGATTTTGACCGTTCCTTACATTTCAGAAACCGCCATTTGCACAAATGACGTTGTGGAACTTATTGATGAAAAATCATTTCGTCTATTGGGAAGGCGTGATCTTGTCATTAACTCAGGGGGAAAGAAAATATTCCCTGAGCGGTTAGAAGAAAAACTAGCTGATTTTTTGGATTTTCCTTTCTTTTTCACAGGAATTCCAGATGCAACACTAGGTGAAAAATTGGTTTTTGTAATAGCGGGGGATTCTAAAGAAATGCAAAATGCCTTAAAAATCGCTACAGAAGTTTTGGGCACAGACAAGCACCACATCCCCAAAGAAGTGGTTTGCATTGAGGCTTTTGTGCATACCAAATCAGGAAAATTAGATAGAGTCGCTACCTTAAGAAAGGTTATGAGCGAGCTATAGTATTTCTTTAAGCGAGTTGGCTTAATTAAACACAAAATTCAAGAACATTAAACCTTCATGTACCTAAAAGATATACCTATCCACAATCAGAATAGACCATTAATGGCGATAATGTTAAAGCTGCAAATGGTGGTGAGGACACACAACAAACACCAATTTTTTGGGATAATTAACATTCAACTTTCAACCACTTAATTTAAAAACCCCGCCACTTTGGCGGGGTTTTTTTATACCTTCGGGTTATGAAAAAGACACTTGTCCTGTATGTTGCTATGCTGGTTTTTGTGTCTTGTGTGTCTTCAACGTCAGTAACCACTGGTTCTACCCCACAAGAAAAAAAAGCCCAGCAAAAGCAAGCACTTAAAGACCGCTTGCAAAATACTAGGTTAGCGCAAAACCAACGCATAGACAGTCTAATTGCTGCTAAAGATTCAAGGTTAAAAAAAGACAAAAACGGCAACTACATCCGCCCCAACTGGGTGTCGGCCAAGGGAACGCCACTGTATTACAGTACCAACAAACGCTCGTCACGAAAAGCCATTAAGGCCAATACGCTTAGTGCTGGAGGTTCACTTGGGCTAAATCTCAACGGAGATGGCATACACATGGGCATATGGGATGCTGGGCATATTTTTGCCGCGCATGATGAGTTTACCGGTGGTGCTGACTTTTTTGGGTATCAAGTACCCATAGAAATTGCTGATTCTACAGCAGCCGATGTTAGACATAGCCACCCAACTGCAGTAGCGTCCATCGTAATTGCTAAGGGAATTTTGGAAAACGAAGACTACGATGTTGCGGGTATTGCCCCCCAATTGGCAAAAGTATATAGCTACGATTGGGACAATGATGTGTTTGAGATTTTTGAACAATTACAAACAAATAATAATACAGATTTTATCCTTTCCAATCACTCTTATGGCATTCCTTTACTGGACGATAACAATGCCCTTATTCTTGAAATTGAAGAAGTAGGGGGTTATAATTTGTGGAGTTCATATATCGATCAAATTACGTATGCCTATCCAAACTATTTGCACGTAGTAGCTGGCGGAAACGACGGATATGAATCGTATCCAAATCAGTTTGTTGAGGGGTTAGACCAGCTAACAGGTTCAACTACCGCCAAAAATGCTCTTACTGTGGGGAGTTTTACGATGGATAACAACAATGAAAACATCACCGCGACAGGGTTTAGCAGTGCGGGTCCAACCAATGATTTTAGAATAAAACCTGAAATATGCGCTGCTGGGCAAAATTTAGGCGCTGCAGCTTGGGATAAAAACAGCCCATTAACCACAGACCACTATGTGGCTACAAGTGGTACTTCGTTTGCTGCACCTGGAACAGCAGCAGCTGTAGCGTTGTTGCAACAACTGCATAAACAAACCCACAACAGGTTTATGAGAGGGGCTACCGCAAAAGCCCTGCTTTGTCATACAGCTGACGACATTACTACATGGAACACCAAAAATGAAAATTCACAACTCGTAACTGTAGACATCACCGGTCCTGATGTAAAAACGGGCTATGGTGCCATAAACTTAGAAAAAGCAGCCGCCATTATTCAAAAAGAGGCGAATGAAAAGAACACTATTGTAGAGTTTGAACTTAATGAAAATGACACAAAAACACTATATTTTATGGCTTTTGAGCAAGGAACCCTGACCGCTACACTGAGTTGGTTTGACCCACATGCTGTTGAGAATGCTAGCGCTACTTTAGTTAACGATTTAGACCTGCGAATAATCCAAGAAAGTACTACATATTTTCCATGGAAACTCCCCACAGAGGCGCAACAAGCCGTTGCAATTCTGGGTGACAATAGTGCCGATAATCTAGAACAGATAAAAATTTCTGAAAACTTAGGAGGAGCGTATGAAATTGAAATAAGTCATAAAGGTACTTTAAGGTATGGAAGTCAGGAGGTATCGTTAATTCTTTCTGGGCCCGGATTAGTTGTAACAAACGAAGAGTATTTAACAACTATTAGTAAAAACGATTTTTTGTTGGCACCTATGCCTGCTAAAACATTTTTTACTGTAACGGCATTAAACAACAAGCTACCCTTCCGAAGGTTACGCCTGCTTAGCCTTAATGGAAGTGAGGTAAAAAGCACCACAAAAGAGGGGTTCTCGCTAGGTCTTTTTCGTTTTGACGTGTCCATTATAGCTTCAGGCATTTACATTCTTGAAATAGAAACACCAAGGGGTAACATTTTTAAAAATGTATTAATTCGCTAATTTTTAGTTTAAGCATGCAAATTTCATCGCGTAATTGTAAGAATGCTGTAAATTCAACAATTAAATTTGGTTAGTTAACAATTATTTAACATATTTGGTCTTGCTAACAATTAAATTAATTATGAAAACTAAATTTATTCAAATTTTAACATTATCAATAGTGATGGTGTTTCAAGTTGCTTTAGCACAACAAACTGTTTCAGGAACCGTTACAGACGATGATGGTCTACCACTTCCTGGAGCCACGGTTGTGGTTAAAGGAACCGCTACGGCTACTACTGCTGACTTTGATGGTATTTATTCAATTAACGCTGCAATCGGTGACGTTCTTGTAATAAGCTTTGTAGGTTACACTGCAGCTGAAGTTTCCGTTGACGCTACTACAGTCAACGCAACACTTTCTAGCAATTCATTGGATGAGGTAGTTGTTACCGCCCAGGGAATTAAAAGAAAAGAGAAAGCTCTTGGTTATGCAGTTACAACCATATCTTCAAAGGATATTGAGCGAAAACCAGAAACTGACGTTTCAAGAATTTTAACTGGTAAGATACCAGGGGTTCAAATTAACGCATCTGGTGGTTTCTTAGGGTCAAATGCTAACGTAATCATTCGATCAAAAAATTCAATTTCTGGATCTAACCAACCGCTTTACATTGTTGATGGTGCGCCTATTACGGGAAACCGTTCATTTGACCTTGACCCGAACAACATTGAATCTACCACTGTACTAAAAGGCTTAGCTGCTTCTACATTGTATGGTCAAGATGGTAGAAACGGGGTTATCGTTATCACAACAAAAACGGGTTCTGGAGTAAGTAAGACTAAAGGTTTTGAAATTGAAGTTTCACAAACTACTTCAATGCTAGAGGTTTCAAACCTTCCTGAATTTCAAAACACTTACGGTCAAGGAGCAGATAACGATATAAACACCACCTTTTTTGGTAACTGGGGAGCTAAGTTTAACGGACAGGTTGTTCCGCATCACCTTAATATCCCAGCATATGCAAATTCATTTCCAGAATATCAAGGTGCTACAGATATCTACAGAGCACAACCTAACAACGTAAAAGATTTTTTTAGTAGGGGAATAGGTACAATTTCATCTATTTTGATTTCCAATGCTACTGAAAAGAGCTCTGTAAGTTTTTCATATAGCAAATCTGACCAAGTTGGTTACGTAAAAGAAAACAAGTTTATTCGTGATAACTTTTCATTTGGATCTAGAACAAAACTTAGCAATAAGTTTAGCTTAAACACTAGTGTTTTATACAGTAAAACAATAGATACAAGACCGACGAGAAACTTTTTCGATCTTCTTACTTGGATACCAAGAAACTTAGATATACAAAATTTGCCTTTTGAAGACCCTAATGACGGTTCAAGTGTTTACTATAGGGTTACATTCACAAATCCAAGATGGCAACAAAAATATTCTCAATTTAAAGAAGATGCTAACCGATTGTTTATGAAAGCGCAATTGGACTATGATTTAAGCGATAAAATAAAGTTTACCTATTTGTATAGTAACGACTATCTCGTTGAAACAAACAGAGACTACCAGAACAAAGGAGGTGCAGATAATCCACTAGGTTACATGAATACTTTTGAAGATAAAGATCGTGTAACTACACACAGAGCGTATGCAAACTTTAACAACATATCGCTTTCAGAAAATTGGGGTTTTTCAGCTACAGCAGGTTTTGAATCAAAAAGTATAGTAGCTTCAGATACAGGGTTGACTAGTCAAGACCAAGTAGTATTTGATTTTATCAACCACAATAATTTTAGAGAAACAACACCAATTGACAGCTTTAGTATGCAGAATACTTTAGGTATATATAGCCAGGTTGAACTTGATTTTCAAAATTACTTGTTCCTTACAGTGGCAGCCAGAAATGACTGGGCATCCACAGTTGCAGAAGAAAACAGGTCAATTTTATACCCTAGTGCATCTCTTTCATATATTTTATCAGACACACCAGGTTTTGACAATAAAGGAAATTTCTATAAGCTAAGGGCTAGTTACGGTACATCCGCAAACTTCCCGAATCCTTATTTAATAAAACCAACATTGGATGCAGAGCCTAATGCTTGGGTAAATCCTTTTAATGGAAACCTTGTTTCATACAACGGTCTAAGTGGTTTCTTACCTAATCCAAACCTAAAACCAGAGTTGTTAAAAGAATATGAATTTGGTTTTGAAGGAAATATATTAAACAACACCATTGATTTTGATATCTCTGTTTACAAGAGAATTGTTGAAGATCAAATTTTAGCATCTAGTTTGCCTACATCTACAGGGTATTCTTCTACCACCATTAACGCTGGTAGAATAGACACTGACGGTATTGAAGCTGCTATTACACTAAACATCATAAAGCCTAAAACACCAGGTGGTTTAAGCTGGTCAATGATTAACAACTTCACAGCTTATGAAACTACTGTTAAAGAACTTCCTGTAGAACGTATTGAATTTGCAGATGGAATTAACCACGCTATTGAAGGAGAACCTTATGGAGTTTTTAGAGGTACGTATGCAATGAAAGATGATGCGGGGAATTTGTTAATCCACCCAGATACGGGTAAAATCATATTTAGTGACGATGTTGGAGCTGAGGATGAACTTATTGGAGATCCAAATGAAGATTTCTACTTTACTAACATAAATACACTGTCCTATAAAAATTTCACTTTTGGAATTCAATGGGAATATACACATGGTGGTGATATTTATTCAGTATCTGCCTCTAACCTCTTAAGACGAGGAGTTACAAGAGATACTGAGGATAGAGAAGGTAGCTACATCATTCCCGGTGTTATAGGCGATCCTAACACTGGAGAGGTTGTTGTTGATTCTAACGGCGATAAAATTAAAAACAATATACAGATTGGAGCTAACGATTTATACTTTATAAACTTGATGGATGTAGATGAAAATATTGTTTTTGATGCTTCTGTATTTAGGGTACGTGACATAAGCTTGTCATATGCATTGCCAAGCAAGGTTCTAGAAAATTCACCAATTGGTAGCGCATTATTCACCTTGCAAGCAAACAACATTTTTTACAATGCACCAAACCTCCCGCAATACATGAATTTGGACCCAGAGGTATTAGGTGCTAATACAGATGGAACTACTAATAGCAAGGGAATAGATTACCAGAATGACCCATCTTATAAGCAAGTTTCGTTGGGTGTTAAATTAACCTTTTAATATTATTACTATGAATAATCAAATTAAAAAATATATTTTCGGTTTCTGCGCACTTGCACTAGTAGGTGTTACATCATGCGAAACCACCGATTTGGATATCAATGATAACCCAAATCAACTTACAACTGAATCCGCTGATCCAAACTATATCTTAAATGGTCTAATGTTTAGCAACGGTATTCAAAACGTATCATTAAGTGGTACAACAAGCGGAGTAGTTCGGCAAATCAATCAGTTTGGTACTTATGCATCATCTGCGGGACAAGAAGCTATGAACGGTGCTTGGAGCAATGCATATTCCTTAACTTCTAACTTACAGCTTTTAAAAACCCTTTCCGAAGAGAAAAATCTTCCAGTTCATGTGGGGATCGGACAAGTTTTGGAAGCCATGGTCTATGTGAATCTTGTTGATTATATAGGGACAGCGGTTTACAGTGAAGCTGTAAATCCAGAATTTACTCAACCCAATTTAGATTCAGGAGTGGATATTTATAAGGCTATGCTTTTACAATTAGATGAAGCTTTAGCAAACTTAGATAAGGAAGGAAGTATTACTCATGAAGATATCTATTATCAAGATGTAGCTAATTGGAAAAAATTGGCCAATACTTTGAAAATTAAAATGTATGTACAAACACGTTTAGCTGGCGATGATTGGGACGGTGATGGAACTAGCAACAAAAGTGCTATTGAAGCCATTGTTACAGGTGGAGATTTTATATCTGAAAATACAGATGACTATCAGATATATTTTAACAGTAAAGAAACCAACCCTGACGCACGTCACTACGGTTTCAGCACCAATTATATTGTAGCAGCAGATGATTATATGTCAAATGATTTTATGAATCGTCTTATTAATGGTAAGTCAATAAATGATCCAAGACTACCTTACTACATTTACAGACAAACACTTGAAGATCCAATGACTATTGATCCAGACGGTGCTTTACTTCCATGTGATGGAGATTCAGATTTTCAGTACTGTTACTTAGGTGATGGATATTGGGGTAGAGATCATGCAGATGATGAAGGAATTCCTAATGATGGTGTTTACAGATCTACTTGGGGTATATATCCAGCCGGAGGAGCTTTTGATCAAGGTACTGGTGGGTCAACTTTAGAGTCTGTCAATCTTGGTGGAGCCGGAATTCAACCCATCATCCTTGCATCATTTACCCATTTTTGGTTAGCAGAAGCTGTTTTAACCATGGGTGTTAGTGGAGATGCACGCGCACTACTTAAAAAAGGAATGGAACTTTCTTTTGATAAAGTTGGAACTTTTGCTGGCAAAGAAATTGCTACTGCCGATGTTGATGCTTACGTTAATGAAGTATTAACCAATTATGACAGCGCTAGCGATGAAGATAAATTAGCCATAGTTATTGAAGAATTTTACATTGCTTCTTTTGGTAATAGTGTAGAGCCTTACAATAACTACCGAAGAACTGGCTATCCTGTACTTGGTAATTCGGTTATTGAAAACACGGATTTTCCTAGAAGCTTCTTCTTGCCTTCGTCTGAAATTAATTCTAATGACAATCCAGCACTTGAACAGAAAAAACTATCTGACCAAGTTTTCTGGGATACGAATCCAGCAGACTTTATCAATTAATTATAAAACAAATGAAAAATTTAAAATACATATATAGTTTATTGGTCGCAATGATTATAGTATCATGTACAGACCAAAGTACATTTAGCAACCCTGCAATTCATGAGCTTGAAAACGGAGCTATGGTTCGGTTTGAAAGTTTACCAGCTACTTCATATGACACAGTTGAAGGATTTGGTATCGCAGGAAAACTTGAAGATGTCAATGGAAATACGTCAAGTTATTCATTACACCTACAAGCTACAATTGGCGGTGTTCAAATGTCTGCTGAAGATATTTGGTCAACGAATAGTTTTCCTACAGATCTCAACTTAACAGTAGAGGATTTTGCAGCCGCTCTTGACTTAGATGTGACTGATATTAGCATGGGTGACTTTTTTCAATTTTATGGAACAGCAACCAGGAATGACGGAACTGTTTTTTATGGAACAGAGCCAGATTACGGAAATGATAAAGACAATTCATCTATTGGTTTTACTGAAGGTAATTTAAATTCAAATGCTTCATACAAGAGTGCAATGAGTTTTAATGCCATTTTAGCTTGTCCTCTACCATCGAATCTTTATGTTGGTGATTATGAAGTTTCAGGTGATATGTCTACTGGGGCATTTGGAGCAACTTTTTCGTTACCTAAAACAGTAACTTTAGAAGAATCATCTGTATATCAAAGAACTTTTCAAATTAACTATTTAGAAGCCTTTGGGATTGGTCAATCTGATATGGATTTTACTATTGATTTCATTTGTGGAAATGCAACAGCAAAAGACAACCTTTCTACTTTTCTAGCCTGTAGCTCAAGTTTGGTCATAAGTGGTGCAACTCCGTTAAGTTACGATGAAAGCGATGACTCCACTCTCACCATTAACTTCACAGACAACGTGTTGGGTGATTGTGGTTTGTCTCCTGTAGAATTAACTATTACTCTAACTAAAATTAATTAAGATGAAGAATTTAAAATATTTTTTATTCATTGTAGTTTCGATTTTCATCTCTTGTGAAGACGATAGCTATTCTATAGAATATACAGATAATGAAGTAAAGCAAG
>CATAMV010000003.1 GCA_949487855.1 Bacteroidota bacterium | reverse complement strand
GCCCGAGCGCATGGGATGGATGTCGAAGAGCGCAACATCTCATTGACCGAGCTGTATTCGGCGGATGAAGCTTTTGGTACAGGATCGATGGGAGAATTGACCCCGATTACTGAAGTGGACGGTAGAACCCTAGTGAACAGGGCAGGTACTACAGTGACCCAAGAGCTTGTTAAAATATTTGAAGCCACCCACGAGAAGTGGAGTACTCCGGTGGCCAATTTGTAACTTGCGGCAAACCTCATTATAGATCAATGAAAAAAATAACTCTTCTTTCATTTTTGTTTTTTAGCCTGGTTTCACCAGCACAAACAAGTAAAATAATTTCAGGCTGTATTTCAAACTTACCTGATTCGATTTCTTCAGTGCGTATAGCATATTTAAAAGGCAAGGGGCTTTCTGTAAAAGCAGATTTTCCTGTGAAAAACGGTTGTTTTAAAGGCGAATGGACCCACCCGGAAAAAGGGATTTTTATAGCTTATTTGGACGCTAAACACACTTTTGATTTTGTTGTTTCTGGTGGAGATGTAGAACTCAATGGAGATTATAATAACATCCAAGCTACGGTTAGAAAGGGACCTGGTCACGATGAGTTTGAGGGTTTTAAAACACTTTTGAGTACTGCTCCAAAAGAAGATCAGATTCGAGATTTCCTATTGGGTATGCAGGACGCAGGCCTGAAGGAATTCCTATTGCCACAGCTCTTGCCGCTGAATCCGGATACCAATGTGTATTGGTTGAGAGGACATTTTTGGGACTATACCAACCTGGAATCAGCTAGTACGTTGATTAATCCTTTTTTTGAGAAAAATAGAGACCTTTATTTCGATCAAGTCCTTGGGCATAATCCTGATACGGTAATTTATTATTTGAATAAGCTTTTTTCATCACCAATGAGTTCTGATGTGAAAAAGGTCCTAGTGTCAACAGCAACATATAAGTATGAAACTTCAAAGTACATGGGCGAGGATAAGGTCTTCGTGTGGTTGGCACAGAAATTTTACAACAGCGGTTTTGCTGATTGGATGTCAGAGGAAGACTTGGGTAAAATTAAAGAGAAGTCTGAAGGCCTATCTACAGAGCTAGTAGGAAATCCAGCACGCGACTTTGCATTTGACACAGAAGATAAGGGCCGTATTAAGCTGAGTGAGGTACATAGCCCCGTGACCATCTTGTATTTCTGGGACAGTGAATGTGGACATTGTAGAAAGGAAACGCCGCGATTAAAGGAATTGTACGACGAGTACAAGGACAAAGGGGTTGAGGTCGTAGCCATCACTTTGGAGAATGAATTTACCGGTTGGAAAAAATACATTGAAGAGCACGACCTTGATTGGGTCAATGGTTTTGAAAGCAATTTTGACCGCCCGAATTTCCTTTGGTACTACTACATCCCGTCAACGCCTAAGAAACTCATTTTGGACGCGGATAAGAAGATTATCGCCAAGAACCTGGATGTGGAATCCACGATGCGCACCTTCTTGGACGACTACTTGGCTGGTAAAGTGAAGTAAGCGCTAACTGTTGAGCATAAAAAAGGCGCCCCAACAGGGGGCGCCTTTTTTGTTGAGACCGAAAAAATTTTGGCTATTTCGTTCCAGCTTTGGTGCAACAACTCTTGCCGGCTGTTTCCTTGCCGCAAGATTTCTTTTCTACCATAGCAGTTTGCTTAGCTTCCCCTTTTTCTGGGTGACACTTGCCACATTCTTTGCCTTCCGCTGAGGCAGCTTTGCAACAAGCCATTTCCTCTTTCTTGGCCTCTTTCTTAGCGCAGTGTGCACACTCTTTGCCTTCTGCTTTTGCTGCTTTACAACAAGCCATCATTTCTGATTTAGCGCTGTGATCACATTGTTCTGTACAAACATGTTTTTCAGCATCTTGTGGCTTTTCTTGTGC
>CATAMV010000002.1 GCA_949487855.1 Bacteroidota bacterium | reverse complement strand
GTTTTACCGAAAAACACAATGGCTTAAAAAGTTAAACCTATTTCATGATGCGTAAATTGTTTTGTATTGTTTTTTGGTTGCCGCTTATGGTTGTTGCGCAAGGTGAAGTGCGTACTCAACAAGCCGAAAATTATATTTTTGAAGGCAATGAAGCGTTTGACGCACTTGATGGCGTTGAGGCAGAAAAAAACTACCGCCGTGCGGCAGCAACAGCAACGAAAACGGATATTGCACGTTTTAATATGGGTGCTACACTGCAGCAAGATAATTATGTAGAAGAGGCGCTTCGCGCTTACGCGGATGTTGCAAAAACCGCAAAAGAACGCCCCAACAAACACCGCACGTTTCATAATATCGGCAATGCGCTAATGAAAATAAAAGATTACAAAGGCGCTGTGGAAGCTTATAAAAATGCCCTTAGAAACAACCCCGATGACAACGAGACACGCTATAACTATGCGGTAGCGAAGAAAATGCTGGAAGACGAAAATCAAGATCAAGACCAAAAAGACAATCAGGATAATCAAGATCAGCAAAAGGATCAAAATCAAGACCAAGAGGGAGAGAACGATAAAGATCAAGAGGGCGAAAATCAACAAGACAAGAAAGACGAGTCTGGCAAGGAAGGCGAAAACGAAAAGGACGAAAAAGAGTCGGATAAAAACGATGAACAAGACCAACAAGGAGACAACGAAAAAGAACAGCAACCACCACAAGCACGTCCTGCACAGTTATCGCCACAACAGGTTCAGAATTTGTTGGAAGCCATGAATAACGAAGAGAAAAAAGTACAAGACAAAGTAAACGCCAAAAAAGCAAAAGCGGTTGGCACAAAAAGCAAAAAAGATTGGTAATGAACAAAAAGGGAATTTGGTGTTTGTTGCTTTTCTTGGCGGTTTCGTCAAGACTTTTTGGGCAAGTTTCGTTTGAAGCTACTGTTAGCAAAAACGAACTCGGCATCAACGAACGCCTGCGTGTGGAGTTTACCATGAACACCGATGGGGATAATTTCAAACCACCTTCATTCAATGGATTTCGTGTTGTTGCTGGACCGAATCAGTCGGTGAGTAATATGTTTGTAAACGGAAAGCGATCATTTTCTAAAAGCTATACCTATTTTTTGACCCCGCTCAAAAAAGGAACAGTAAGTATTGGTCAGGCCCTAATTGAAATTGATGGCAACATATATAAAACCACCCCTGTAAAAGTAGTTGTAAAAGATGCAGTTACGATTCCCAAAAATCCAAACGATCCAAATTATATCGCCTCTGAAAATGTACACTTGGTTGCAGAATTATCAAATAACAAGGTGTATATAAATGAGCCTGTAACGGTAGTATATAAGCTCTATTTTGGCGGCAAAGTAAGACCATCAGATGTAAACCCGATTGACATCCCTGAATACAAAGATTTTTGGTCACAAGAGATTCCCTCGAGGCGTACGATAGACAGGGAAATGTATAAAGGCAAATTATACAATTTTGTGGCTTGGCAACAAACGGTATTGTACCCACAAAGAGCTGGAAAACTACCTATTGCTCCACTAACCCTAGACGTGCAATTAGATGTACCTACCAATCGCCGTGACTTTTTCGGAAATGAAATTTATACACAAGTTTCGCGTACCATCACGGCAGGAAAACGTACGCTAACCGTTTTCCCATTTCCAGAAGAAGGAAAACCCAACACATTTAATGGTGCTGTAGGCGCATTTGAATTAGAGGTCAAAACTTCCAAAAACGCCCTGAATGCTTCGGAGTCTTTACAGGCCACGGTACAAGTCAAAGGGAAAGGAAATCTGAAGTTGTTTTCACTACCCGAATTGGTTACACCAAGCGCACTTGAACGTTACGACCCAGAGCACAAAGAACAAGTGAACACCACATTGGGGGGGATGCGTGGAACCATTCAGGACACCTATACTTTGGTTCCACAGTACCAAGGAAAATATCCAATTCCACCCCTTCGGTTTTCATACTTTGATCCAAGCAGCAAATCATATAAAACATTGATTTCAGACGAGGTTGTTATTGATGTCATTGAAGGGCCAAAATCTCTTGTTACAACAGCACCCAATAATACTACTAGAAATGCAGCAGAGGTTCCTGCCGTTTCAAATGCTTTTCAGTTTATTGCACAACGCGCAAAATTTAAGCCCATTGCAGCACAACCTTTTATTGGGAGTCTGCTCTTTTATATATTGTTGACCTCGCCAATATTGCTATTATTAATCTACTTACTGTTGCGAAAACGCACACCCGATGCTGCTTTGATGGCACAACGTCACAAAGCGAAATTGGTAAAAAAATACTTGGGTAAAGCAAAGCGTAATATGTCGGATACAACGGATTTTTATGTCGCATTGGAAGCTGCGCTTCACAATTATGTTAAAGCACGTTTGCGCATTCAAACGGCAGACTTTAGCAAAGAAAAAATGGAGGCGTTGCTTACCGAAAAAGGGGTTAATTCCGAAACCGTTGCATTGTTTATTCAGGTGCTTACCAATTGTGAGTTCGCCCGATACACGCCGAGCTCAAGAAGTAGTATGGAGCAAGATTATGCTACCGCTGTTGAAGCCATAACCCAAATGGATAAACAATTTTAGTTATGAGGAAGATTTCACTTTTTGTACTTCTTTGGTGTTTTGTTTGCGTAGGGCAATCAGCCGAAGATTTGTTCCGCGAAGGAAACAACGCCTATAACCAAGGCGATTATGAACGCGCTATAGTTTATTATGATTCCATCAATTCGATGGGCGTACATGCTGCTGAATTGTATTTCAATTTGGGAAATGCCTATTACAAACAAAACGCTATTGCTTCAAGTATTTTGAACTACGAAAAGGCACTATTGTTTGACGCCAACAATACTCAAGTATTAAATAATTTGGCATTTGCCCAAAACATGACGTTAGACCGTTTTTCGCCATTACCCGAAAGTGACCTTAAAAAAGCAACAGACCGCCTTTTGTTTTTAACCTCTGTTCGCGGTTGGAGTATTGCCGTGGTGGGTTTCATTTGGCTTACAGCATTGTTATTTTTTCTATACATCAAGTCGAGGAGAAGTGGTACAAAGCGCTTGTTTTTTAGTGGGTTTATTTTAACAGTTTTAGGCGCACTGCTGTCTTTGAGTTTTGCTTTACAACAAAAGAAAACTTTAGATGATTTACAACCTGCCATTGTTTTTGCTCAGGAAGAGGATTTTAGAGCTGAGCCAAATTTAAGATCCGAAGTTTTGCTTAACATTCACGAAGGAACAAAAGTTTTTGTCCAAGAAGAAGTGGAAGATTGGGTGAAGATAAAGCTTATAAATGGTGCTGTAGGATGGATTCCTCAAAGCAGTATTCAGTATGTTAACTTTGCTGTAGAATAGGGGCAATTTCATCTATTGGGTTTTTATCTGTATTGATTTGCTCAAACAAATAAGCACCTAAATTTTGTAGCGGCTCAAAGAACAAAGATCCTTTGGTGATGTCTTCTGGTAAAAACGGAAAAAACACGTTAATTTGGCCCAAAATCCATATCAAAACCCCACAAATCACCAACCATTTGCACGTTCCAAAAATGGCACCCAACAACCTGTTTAGAAAGCCAAGTAAAATCACTTTTGCTAGCTTAGTTAGCAGCTTTCCAACCCATGCTACGCCAATAATAATACCCACAAACGTAAGTGCAAATGCCAAAAGCGGTAGGTATTCCCATTCCAAATATTTTGCCAATATGTTTGCAGTAAAACTAGAAAAATGAAGTGCGCCAAAAACCCCTAATACCAAGGCCAATAGCGATGCAATTTCAACAAAAAACCCACGAAAAGCCCCGCGAACAAGTCCGTAGAAAAGCAAACAAACTACAGCAAGATCAATATAATTAAGCGGCATATTACAAATGTAAGCATAGATTTGTTTCCAATGACGGTACTATGTGCGGAATGTGTATTTTTGCCCCTATGATAGAAAGCATCAAGGCACACATAAACGACGTGGCGGCTTTTAAGGCGGCCTCTGCTGAAGAAGTAGAACAGTTTCGCATTACGTATTTGGGTAAAAAGGGACATATCACCAAACTCTTTGCTGATTTTAGAAACGTCCCTAATGACCAAAAAAAAGAGTACGGGCAATTGCTAAACCAATTAAAAACCGAAGCGCAAGCAAAGGTGAATGAATTGCAGTCAAGTCTAGGTGGGAAGACTAAAGCAAAAGGAGCTTTAGATGACATCACACGGCCTGGCCAACCCATTCCATTGGGTTCGCGCCATCCTATTAGCATCGTTCGAGATAAGGTAATAGATGTATTTAGTAGAATTGGCTACGGGCTTTCTTCAGGACCTGAAGTGGAAGACGACTGGCATAATTTTACAGCTTTAAATTTGCCCGAGCATCATCCCGCACGTGATATGCAAGACACTTTTTTTGTGCAAACAGACCCAGATGTAATGTTGCGTACGCACACCTCATCTGTACAGGTACGCCACATGGAAAGCAACCAACCGCCTATTCGGATTTTATCCCCGGGGCGCGTTTTTAGAAATGAAGCTATTTCAGCGCGTTCACACTGTGTTTTTCATCAAGTAGAAGGGTTGTACATTGACCGGAATGTATCTTTTGCAGACCTCAAACAAACGCTTTTATATTTTACTAAAGCTATTTTTGGTACGGCTGAAATTCGCTTACGCCCTTCGTACTTTCCATTTACCGAGCCAAGCGCAGAGGTTGATATTTATTGGGGATTGGAAACCGAAGCAGATTATAGAATTACAAAAGGAACAGGTTGGCTTGAAATTATGGGTTGCGGTATGGTAGATCCTAACGTCCTGCGGAATTGCGGTATTGACCCAGAAGAATTTTCAGGATTTGCATTTGGTATGGGCTTAGAGCGTATGGCAATGCTCTTGTATCAAATCGAAGATATTCGCATGTTTTACGAAAACGACGTACGCTTTCTAAAACAATTTACCTCGGCTAGTTAAGTACTTGACTTAACGCCTTCATTTTTTTCTTTGCGGATGCTTTCTCATAAAGCACGTGATACACACATTGCAATATGGGGTATTTTCCACTAAAAGACATACTTAACTCATAAGCCGTTTTGGCACCGTAATACCCTTCTGCAATCATGGTCATTTCCATAAGCGCAGCTTTAACCGTGTAGCCTTTGCCAATCATGTTGCCAAGCATTCGATTTCGACTAAAAACAGAGTAAGCAGTAACCAGTAAATCACCTAAGTATGCAGATTTATTGATGTTTCTTTTTTTGTTGTCAACGTTTTTGATAAAGCGTTTCATTTCTCGCATAGCACTGCTAATAAGCACACTAACGAAGTTATCGCCATAACCCAAACCATGCGCCATTCCCACGGCAATCGCATATACATTTTTGAGTGTGGCGGCATATTCCGTTCCCACAACGTCGTCAGAAATAGCTGTGCGAATATAGCTGCAATCAAGTTTGGATTTCATTTGCTTTGCCAACATAATATTGGTGCTTGCAACAGTGAGGTAAGACAGTCGTTCCAGCGCTACTTCTTCTGCGTGACAAGGCCCAGTAATGGCACCCAAATGCGCTTCTGGAACCTTAAATTTTTCAGCAAGATAATTTCCTACCAACATTTTGCGCTCTGGAACAATTCCTTTTACAGCAGAAAAAACAATTTTATTTTCAATGGATGCGGTGAGTGAAGCTAAAGTACTATCCAAATAAAACGAGGGAATCGCAATAATAAAAACATCGTAATCTACAGCAATTTCATTCAAGCTAGTGTATAGGCTCAATCGCTTAGAATCAAACTCTACACTACTCAAATAGTTGGGGTTGTGCCCTTCTTGAAGTAAATGTTCATAGATGTTTTCGTTGCGCACATACCAACCTACATTGGTATTGTTTTCGCACAAAATTTTTACAAGTGCAGTTGCCCAGCTGCCACTACCAAGCACGGCAATTTTAGAAAAATCAGCCAATTTTTATACTTTTTTTAGCATTAAATACTTTAACAAATGTTTCACAACTAGGCGTTTAAATGCGTCTTACCTTGCAAGTGTAAACGTGAAGCAAAAATATTGCTTATTAGTTTTTCATAGTTTAATATGGTTGGTTATGAGAGAGCACCTTTTTGGGTGCTTTCTTTCTTTTACAACCATTGCTCCCAAGGAATTCTACTTAACAACAACAAGGTTCCTAATCCGTAGAAAACAGCAATTCTAAAGAACTTCTTGCTGTCTGTAGCCGCTTTTTTATGTAACGACCACCCCATGGTAATAAGTACAATGGCCAAGATATTTGTAGTGGGATGCTCCACCAAAAACAAGCGTAGTGTGCTGTCTTTCATCACGGCACCCATGCCATTTTCCCAAGCTGAGAAATAAGGAGAAACAAAATAAGAGGTTAGACCTATTAACAGTTGAATGTGTGAAAAAATGAGCGCAAAAAGCGAAAGGCGAAGATCGCG
>CATAMV010000001.1 GCA_949487855.1 Bacteroidota bacterium | reverse complement strand
TTGCAAAAAACGGTAGCTGCAGCAAGCTCCACCACAGGGAACAAAAAGAACAGCCTGCTTAAAAAAAGCGGTGAACTGATGGCCGACCTTCTAGATCACGACATGACGGAAACCGAATCAGAAACCACATTGGAGCTTAATTTTGCAGTCTTAAAACTGAAACACACCACAAAGCGAAAAAAGGAATAGCTGCCTACTCAAAAATAAAGCGCATACGTTCTTTATCTTGATTCATAAACTCCAATTCGTAAATACTGTCTTCGTCTAAAGCGAGCACGTCATCAGTTGTGGATATATCTTTTCCATTAACAGAAAGTAGCACATCGCCTTTTTGTACACCACGACGATATAAACGTCCATTTTGTACAGCAGATACGTGTACCCCTTCACTAAGGTCTAATTTTTCAGCTTCTTTCTTAGTAAGTTCACGCAATCGCATCCCGTAATAACTTATGAAAGGAGTGCGTTTAAGTTCCACTGAAAGTGTTTTTTCTTCCCCATTGCGTAAAAAAGTCACATTCACTCGGTCGCCAGGTCTTTTTGAGCCTAAGTAGCCTGTTAAGTCAGCAAACTTTCGAATCGGTGCATCGTTAATTTTAATGATGACGTCTTCTTCTTGTAGTCCAGCTTCTTTGGCACCCATGCTTTCTTCAAGTCCAGCAACATAAAACCCTTCGGTTTCTTCAATGCCGAGTTCCTCGGCAATGCGCGCGTTAAGTCCGTTTCCTGTAACACCTAACAGTGCTTTTTGCACGTTTCCGAACTCAACAATATCCTCGTAAATTTTCCGTGCCATGTTGCTGGGGACCGCAAACGAATACCCAATAAACGTTCCCATGCCATTACTGGTAATCGCTGTATTGATACCAATCAAGTCACCGTCTAGATTTACCAATGCGCCTCCGCTATTTCCAGAATTTACTGCTGCATCGGTTTGGATGAAGGATTGATTTTTACTGTCATAGCTGCTTAAATCTCTAGATTTTGCGCTGATAATCCCTGCTGTTACGGTTGAATTTAGGTTGTATGGATTTCCTACCGCCAAAACCCATTCACCAATACGGGTCAGGTCTGAGTCTGCAAAACGCACATACGGAAACACTTGATCACTGTTGATGCGTAATACCGCAATATCAGCACTTGGATCAGTACCTACAAGTTCAGCTTCATATATTTTATTGTCGTTTGTAGTAACTTCAATTTCAGAAGCATCCTCAATCACATGGTTATTGGTAATAATGTAGCCATCTGAAGAAACAATAACTCCTGATCCCATTCCAATTCTTGGATATTCTCGACTTGGGGTATTGTAAAAATACTCCCAAATGTTACTGGGTTGGCGCGATCTTCCAACACTAGTGTTGGTGATATGAACTACGGCATCGATGGTTTTTTCTGCTGCTACAGTAAAATCGGTGCTCATGGCGCTAACGGTTGTTGTTGGTACCGTATAATTTGTAGGAAAAACTTGTGGTGTACTTATGGAGTAAATAGGTTTTTTTTCTTGTATGCGACTAAACACCAATACAGCAACAAAGGCTGAAACGACCGCGATAATACTAGTTTTAAGAATCGATTTCATCTATTTTAATTTTAAGTTTTGGATATAGTAAACACGCAATTAGCGTGTTTTTCTTCTAAAATAAAACACCCTTAAAAGGGATAATAGCAATTATTTTCAGTTTCACAACCAAATGTAAAATAACTTATTGTGAGTTAAAAGCGCTTTAACGCATTTTTAACAATAGTGCATCGTGGCAGAATAGTTATATTTGCGTCATGATTTTTTCGTTTGTAAAATATCAGGGAACAGGGAACGACTTTGTTATTATTGACAACAGAAATAAACGATTTCCTATCGATAACCATGGAGCTGTGGCACAAATATGTCACCGTAATTATGGTATCGGTGCTGACGGTTTTATCGCCATTGAGCAAGACGAAAGTTCAGATTTTTACATGCGCTATTTTAATGCTGACGGCCACGAAGGGAGTCTTTGCGGTAACGGTTCGCGGTGTGCCATTCATTACGCGAATTCATTAGGGCTAACAAAAGAGAAAGTTATGTTTAGTGCAGCAGATGGTTTACATAAAGCTTATTTCATCTCCGGTGAAGTAGCACTAGAGCTTCACGCAGTGTCGCATTGGGAACAACGCGAATCAGATATTTTTTTAGATACTGGATCTCCGCATCATGTCGTTTTTGTGTCTGATGTAAACGCTGTTGACGTGGCAGTCACAGGAGCAAAAATTGCGCACGGCACGCCCTATTTTTCTGATGGTACAAATGTGAATTTTGTGCAACAACTTGATACTCACATAATATACGTACGAACTTTTGAGCGTGGGGTAGAAGCGGAAACACTTTCTTGTGGAACAGGTGTGACAGCTGCAGCACTAGCATTGCATATTAGCAAAAAAACAACTTCGAAAACAATACATATACAAACCCGTGGTGGTAATTTAAGCGTTTCTTTTTCGCCTACCAAACATGGATATGAATCTATTGTTTTACAAGGACCAGCAACCCCAGTTTTCAACGGGAAATGGGAATTAAATCAAGCATGAAACAACGAATTTTAGTAGCTATTGCCTTATTCGGCTTTATTTTAGGGGGCGTTTTTGTGGGGCATTTTTACCGTGTTTTTTTTGCCAAAAACACCACCTTTAATTCTCAAACAAAAGAAATACTTATTCCTTCAGTAAACATTAATGCTGCGGCCTATGACACGCTATCAAAAGTGGTTAAACGAATTGATCTATTCCAGCAAGCCGCGATACGTAAAGGGTATAGCCCTATTCCGGGGCGTTTTATTTTAGAAAATGGTATGAATAATAACGATATGATTAATCGTTTGCGTTCAGATAACAAGCCTTTAAAATTGACTTTCAACAACCAAAAAACAATTTTTCATCTAGCTAAATTTGTAGCTCAAAAAATAGAGGCGGATAGTACTGCAATTGTAAATGCTTTTTTTGAAAGGTCTTTTTTAGAGTCGAACGGACTTACAGCAGAAAATGTTTTTTCTATATGTGTGCCCAATACGTACGAGTTTTTTTGGAATACTTCCGCAACGCAGTTCCGTGATAGAATGCTTTTGGAATACAACCGCTTTTGGACGCCAAAACGTGAGAACTCCAGAAAAAAGATGAAGCTAGAACGTACAGAAGTAATTGCCTTGGCAGCCATTGTACAATTAGAATCTTATCGAGTTGATGAACGTCCAGCAGTGGCAGGTGTTTACCTAAATAGAATCCGAAAACGCATGCGTCTTCAAGCTGATCCAACCGTAATTTATGCCTTAAAACGAAAGGCAAATGATTTTGATTTGGATATCCGCAGAGTGCTTTACAAAGATTTAAAAATAAAGTCTCCCTACAATACTTATCGGAAAAGAGGTATTCCCCCAGGACCGATTACCATGCCAGATGTAAGTGCCATTGATGCTATTTTGTTTTCCCAAAAGCACAACCATCTTTATTTTGTTGCTGATCCCAATCGTAAGGGCTACCATTTGTTTGCAAACACCCTTACACAGCACAACAAAAACAAAAAGCAATACACCACTTGGCTAAGACAAAAAAATATCTATCGCTAAGAGGCTAAAAAAGAAAATACTGCAGGACGTCGTAGAAAATCTTCTTTCGAATTTTTCCAGCTAGTTGCTGTTTGGGTTTTGATAAATTCTGTTGGTAGCGTAATGTCACAGGCAATACTAAGCCTGGTTTCTGGGTGCAAACTTTTATACAAGTCCTCTAGTAATGCATTATTTCGATAGGGTGTTTCAATAAAAACTTGTGTTTGTTGAGTTTCTTTGGATTTTTTTTCAAACTGTTTGATTGCTTTTTTACGCTCAGCTTTGTCAATGGGTAAATATCCATTAAAGGCAAAGGATTGTCCATTTAATCCTGAGGCCATCACGGCCAATAAAATAGAGGATGGCCCAACAAGTGGCGTTACGCGTATTTTGTTTTGATGGGCAAGCGCTATTAAATCAGCTCCAGGGTCTGCAATTCCGGGGCACCCACCATCGGAAATTAAACCCATGTTTTCACCGTTTTTTAGTGGCGTGAGCATATCTAAAAGTTCCGCTGAAGTTGTAAATTTATTAAGCAGAAATACTGCTATGGTATTTTGAGGTACTTTTGGGCAGATACGTTTTACATATGCACGACCTGCTTTTTCTTTTTCAAAAACAAAATGCCGTAAATCCTCAATGGTTTTTTTAACAGACATTGGAATTACTTCCAGTGGAGCAGTGTCTCCCAGTGCGTTTGGAATTAAAAATAAGGTTCCTGTTTGTTGTTGTTCCATTATGTGTGTTTAGCTAACCAGCTTTTGCAACAATCGTGCACTAATTCAAAAACGTTTTCAAAATCTTTTTTATTGCCGTAATAAGGATCTGTAACTTGTGTTGCGCCATGACCACTTGCAGAAGTTAATAACGATATTTTTTCTCGCTGTTCAGCTGAAATACAAAGTGCCTGTGCATTTTTTAGATTATCTTCATCCATGACCAAAATATGATCATAATCAGCTATGTCATGGGTTGTAAGTTGTCGCGCTTTTTGGGTGCTAATATCAATACCATTTTTGGCAGCTACTTCAATACTGCGCCTATCAGGTGCGGCCCCTGTGTGGTAATTTACTGTTCCTGCCGAATCTACTTCAAATCCTTTCCCAATTGAAAGATGACGAAATATCCCTTCTGCTAAAGGTGAGCGGCATATATTTCCTAAGCACACCATAAGCACTCTGGTTGCCATGTTCTTAGTATGTAAGTTTTTTGCTTAGATCTTCTACGTATTTGCGGAATTGCTTATCTGTAAACGCAAGATTGTCAACAGTTTTACAAGCGTGTAATACGGTCGCGTGGTCACGATGTCCAATTTTAGCACCAATACTCGCAAGTGATGCTTTGGTCATTTTTTTAGCAAAATACATAGCTAATTGTCTTGCTTGAACAATATGACGTTTTCGTGTTTTGGATTGCAATGTGGTAACATCCATTTGAAAATATTCAGAAACAATTTTTTGAATCTGATCAATTGAAACTTCGCGTTTTGTGTTTTTAACAAATTTCTCAACCACTTGCTTTGCAAGATCTAATGTAACTTCCTTGCGATTAAAAGAAGATTGTGCAATTAATGAAATGATAGCCCCTTCAAGTTCTCGAATGTTTGTTTTTACAGATTTTGCGACATAATCAATAATCTCTTCTGGCAACTCAACCCCGTCGCGGTACAATTTATTTTTCAGAATAGAAATTCGAGTTTCATAGTCGGGTCGCATCAGTTCTGCAGAAAGCCCCCATTTAAAACGCGACAATAAACGCTGCTCAATATCTTGCATATCAACAGGTGCTTTATCTGATGTAAGAATGACTTGTTTGCCGTTTTGGTGCAAATGATTGAAAATATGGAAGAATACATCTTGTGTACCAGACTTCCCTGAAAAAAACTGGACATCATCAATGATGAGTACATCCATCACCTGATAAAAGTGAATGAAGTCGTTGCGTGTGTTTTTCTTGACTGCATCAATATATTGTTGCGTGAATTTCTCTGCCGAAATATAAAGGACCGTTTTGTCTGGGTATTTACTTTTTATGTCCACACCAATGGCATGAGCCAAATGTGTTTTTCCCAACCCCACACCTCCAAAGATTAAAAGCGGGTTAAATGAAGTTCCACCAGGCTTATTCGCTACAGCGATTCCTGCAGATCTTGCTAGTCTATTGGCATCACCTTCAAGAAAATTTTCAAAATTATAGTTTGGATTTAGTTGTGACTCAACCTTTAAATTTCGTATGCCAGGAATAACAAAAGGGTTTGTTAGTTCGGTTGATTGAGTACGTAAGGGTGCCTCAACATGTTGTACTTTAATAAGTCCTTTGTTTTGACTGGGAATTTGCTCTGTAAATGGTTTTTTGTTTCCAAAGGTGTTTTGCATTCGGATTACGTAAACAAGTCGAGCGTTTGGTCCTAATTCTTTTGTAAGTGCAACTTTTAATATTTGAATGTAATGTTCTTCAAGCCACTCGTAAAAAAATTTGCTAGGAACTTCAACACTTAAAGCTTCGCCATTGAGTTTGAGAGGCTTTATAGGCTCAAACCAGGTTCTAAATGCCTGATTTTGAATGTTATCCTGTACAAATTTCAAACAGCTATCCCAGATGCTTTGAGCGGTTTGTTGCATTTTAATTGTTGATTGTTATTTGTTTTGTTTACAAAATGAGAAAGATTTAGAACACAATTCTTGTCTCTTTTGTACCGTACAAATATGTGTGTAAATTATTTTAAAAAAAAGTCGTTTTGCTATTGAATTTTCAAAAAGTTTATTGCATATTAAAGACCATATCAGTACATATAATATGCAATATAGATTTTACGATGCGTAAGAAAAATACTACAAGTAAACTTCGAGTTAATTATCATCAAGTTGATCAAATGGGTATCGTTCATCATGCTCAATATGCATATTTTTTGGAGCAAGCGCGCATAGATTGGCTACATCATCAAGGGGTTAGCTATGCGTCTTTGGAAAATAAACAAATTTTACTTCCGCCTACTGAAATTTCCACCGCATACAAACGGCCTCTTCGATTTGATGATTTATTTTTTGTGCATACTACTTTAGAAACATTTGAATCCCATTTTGTTGTGTTTTCTTATCGTATTGAAAATGAGCAAGGAAAACAAATTACAACAGCTTCTACTCGTTTGGTTTTTGTTGATGGTAGCACAATGCGAGCTATGAAGTGCCCTCCTTTTTTATTGGATAAGTTTAACTTTTGATTAGTTGTAAACTATCCCTTACAATCGTTTTTTTCTCTTTTTTGTCAATTGACATTATGGGCGCTTTTACACCACCGCCTAACGTTTTCTGACTTGTAATTATGCGGCATTCATCCCATAATTTTATTTTCAAAAAATGATTTAGGGTGATAGCTCCGCCTTCAACAAGAATTGATTGAATGCCATGGAGATGTGCTTTACTTAAGATCGATTCTATTTTATTTTCTAAATTTATTTTTTCCCAAACTACGTTTCCCTTTTCTTTATTTAACAGTCCATTAAAAATGATTGATTGTGCCGCATTATTTAATACGTTTGAATTTTCTTCAACCTTTAGTTCGGGGTCTATAACTAACCTTATTGGGTTTGTGCCTGTCCACTTTCTAGTTGTTAGTTCAGGATTATCAGCTTCAATAGTTTTACGACCAACTAAAATAGCATGTTCTTCAGCACGCCAACGGTGAGCCAATTGTTGACTGTGGATATCGCTAATCCAAGTAACTTCACCCTTGACATCATTTTTTGGTGCCATATAGCCATCCAAAGACTGCGCCCACTTTAATATAATATATGGACGCTTTTGGGTGTGGTAGCAATAAAAGCGTTTGTTAAGTTCCACACACGCGTCTTGTAAAACTCCAACGATGACTTCAATTCCAGCTTTTCGCATAGCCATAATTCCTTTACCTGCAACTTTTGGATTGGGATCTTGGGCACCAACGACTACTTTTTTTATTCCTTTTGCAATAATCAGATCACAGCAGGGCGGTGTCTTACCATGGTGTGCACAAGGTTCTAAATTTACATAAAGTGTCGCATTCTTAAGTTCCGTTTGATTTAATGTTGCTAAAGCGTGTACTTCGGCATGTGGCGTTCCCGATTTTTGATGCCATCCTTCGGCTAATATAATATCTGCAACAACTACTACCGCACCAACCATTGGGTTGGGATAGGTGTAGCCAAAACCTTTTTTGGCTAGTGTAAGACAGCGATGCATGAATATATTGTGTTTGCTATGCAAGTGGAATATGTATTTTAGCAAAAATATCAAATATCTACTTGATAATGCAGGGCTTTGAAATACCCTTTTTTGGTCAAGTTGTAAAGTTTACATTTTAGTGTGAAATTAATTGAACTCCGAACCATTTTTGAACACGAACTTCATTCGATTTATAAAGTTGATGAAGTGCGATATCATTTTGCAGCTTTATGCAACCTGTATTTCAGGTATTCCCCTGCAGAGGTGGTTCTACGCCTTCAAGAATCTGTTTCAGATGTTGATAGCAAACGATTTAGAAATGATTTGGATCGACTTAAAAAAAACACGCCAATACAATATGTATTAGGCGAGGTAGTTTTTGGGGGTGTTCAGCTTAAGGTTAATCACAAGGTACTGATTCCACGTCCCGAAACAGAAGAATTAGTGCACTGGATTTTATCAACTTTTTCAAACAATGATGCGCTCCAAGTACTTGACATATGCACAGGAAGTGGATGCATTCCATTGGCTTTGAAAAAAGCTCGTCCAAATTGGCATATTTCTGCTTGGGATTTTGATGAAGATGCGCTAGTTGTTGCCCAACAAAATGCGAATGAAAATAAACTATCGGTTGACTTTCAGAAGTTGGATGTGTTTTCGAAAAACCTGCCCGCGAAAAAATGGGATATCATTGTTTCAAATCCCCCCTATGTACCTGAAGCCTTAAAAAAAATTACGCAGCCTCACGTAATTGAGCATGAGCCGCTACAGGCCATTTTTGTACCTGATGAAAACCCACTTTGTTTTTATGAGCGTATTTGTCAATATGCAATTCAACACCTTCAAGCGCAAGGCACTTTGTTTTTTGAAGGACATACGCCTTTTATGGATTCTGTAAAAAATACTTTACAACATGAAGGTTTTTCCGATATTGTACTTCGAAACGATTTTAGAACAAACCCACGATTTATTCGAGCAAATAAACAATGACAGTAGCTGAAAAAATTACTGCGCTTAGAAAAGAACTTCATGAACATAATAGAAGGTACTATGTTGAGGACGCTCCTGTTATTTCCGACCAAGTTTTTGATGAAAAGTTGGCCGCATTAATAGCCTTAGAAAAAGAACATCCAGCTTTTTTTGATCCTAATTCACCTAGCCAACGCGTAGGTGGGGCTGTTACAAAAAACTTCACCACAGTGATGCATCAGCATCGCATGTATTCTTTAGACAATTCATATAATAAACAGGACTTATTGGATTGGGAAGCTAGAATATGTAAAATTCTTGGCGTAACAGCATTGGACTATACATGCGAATTGAAATATGATGGTGCTTCCATAAGTTTAACTTACGTGAATGGCAAACTATCACAAGCCGTTACGCGTGGCGATGGTTTTCAAGGGGATGAAGTAACCAATAATATAAAAACTATAAACACGGTTCCTTTACAGATTTCATCAAATGATGTTCCTGAAACGTTTACCATACGCGGTGAAATTATATTGCCTTTAGCGGGGTTTAAAGCGATGAATGTTGCACGAATTCGAGCAGGCGAGGAGCCATATATGAACCCTAGAAACACGGCCTCTGGGAGTTTAAAACTTCAAGACAGTAATTTGGTTGCAGCTCGACCGTTGGATTGTTTTTTATATCAAATTGTCGCCGATCGCTCGTTGTTCAAAACACAATTAGAATCCTTAAAGGCAGCTTCTCGTTGGGGGTTTTTTGTACCAAAACATTATGCGCATGCCGCTAATATGGATGCGGTTTTGGCGTACTTAAAAGAATGGGAAGAAAAACGTTCTACTTTACCATATGAAATAGATGGCGTTGTGATAAAAGTAAACGATCTGGCGTTTCAAGAAGAATTGGGATATACCGCAAAGTCGCCACGTTGGGCAATGGCATATAAATTTAAGGCTGAAGCTGCGGAAACACTGCTTGAAGATGTTGTTTATCAGGTTGGAAGAACGGGTGCGATTACGCCTGTTGCTCAACTCACACCTGTTTTATTAGGCGGTACCGTAGTAAAACGCGCATCGTTACATAATGCCGACTTCATCACAGACCTTGATTTGCACTATCACGATACAGTTTTTGTTGAAAAAGGCGGTGAAATCATTCCAAAAATAACCGCAATAAGCACCAATAAAAGGCAACCAAACAGCGTGCCTGTTCGGTATGCTGTCAACTGTCCTGAGTGCGATACTCCTCTAGAAAGGAACCCTGACGAAGCTCAACATTACTGTCCAAACACTAATGGGTGCATGCCTCAGCTTGTAGGTCGAGTGGCGCATTTTATTTCAAGAAAAGCAATGGATATTGACGGTCTTGGCGCAGAGACGATTCAGCTAATGATGCAACATAATTTGATAAAATCATATGCTGATTTGTATGCTATTTCCGAGGTTGATTTAGTTCCACTGGAGCGACTTGCCGAAAAATCAGCACATAATATTGTAAAAGCAATTGCAGCCTCAACAGAAGTACCCTTTTCTAGGGTGCTCTTTGCGTTAGGGATTCGCTATGTTGGGCAAACGGTTGCCAAAAAATTGGCACAGCATTTTGGTTCTATTGCCGCTTTGTCAATGGCCACAACAGATGAATTGGAGGCTGTAGATGAAATTGGATCTCGGATTGCAGAAAGTGTGATAGCTTTTTTTGCTATTTCTGAAAACCGTCAAATTATTGAACAATTGCGTACTGCAGGTGTACAGCTAGAGCAACAAAATAATGAAAGTCCCGCGTCTGATACGCTTGCTGATTTGCGTTTTGTTGTATCGGGTGTTTTCACTGATTTTTCTAGAGACGAGTTAAAGGCTCTCATAGAGCAGCATGGAGGAAAGATAGTCTCCTCAATATCTTCCAAAACATCCTACGTGGTTTCAGGAGATAATATGGGACCCTCCAAAAAGACTAAAGCTTCTGCATTAGGAATTCCAATTATATCAGAAAAGGAGTTGGTTTTAATGCTAAAGCCCTAATTGTTTTATTTGTAACAATGCGTTAATTTTTTATAAATTAATACACCTTCAAACTTCTAGGTCCTTTTAAAGTACTATTTTTGCAGACCAATGAAATTATTTGCTAAACGTACTGTTGCACAACAGCTTAATGCAATTAAAAATCGTACGGCTTACAGGCCGAAGTCGATTCGACGTTTGATGTTTATTCACGATACAGACCTGAACCTTACTGAGGCTCAATTTGATGACATGTGCCGTTTTTTTTCCTCTGAATTAAGCACTATAGAACGCATTCATTATAATATTGATAAAAAAATGCTAGAGGGAGTTGCGAAGCCACATTTACACCCTCAAAGTTTAGATTGGCGTGGTCGTCTTACTTCTGGTGATTTGCGTTACACGACAACACAAGAATATGATTTAGTTGTCCATTTTGTTGATCAAATTACATTGCCTTTAGTGTCGTTTTCTGCCCATCTCAATGCATCATTCCGCATTGGCCCCTCTTCTTTAGACATCAGGCTGAACGATTTGGCGCTTCCCCCAACAACAGATTTCGGCGAGTTTTTGTCTAATGTAAAACTATACTTTAAAAAAATTCATCCAAATGAGCGTACTTAAAGGTGCTTCAACGGGAGTTGCATTAATCACACCATTTACCGATTCTGGTGAAGTTGATTTTGATGCGTTAAAACGTATTATTGATTTCTTGATTGAAGGAGGCGTAGATTTTTTAGTTGCATTAGGAACTACTGGTGAGTCTGTAACACTCACTTCAGAAGAGCGAAATGCAGTGTTTTCTTTATTTGTAAAACAAGTAAATGGCCGTGTTCCTTTAGTCATGGGTCTAGGAAGTAATAATACTGCGGCACTTGTACACGAATTTAAACATGTAGATACTACAGGATTTGATGCAATTTTATCTGTCACTCCGTACTACAACCGCCCAACTCAAGAAGGTCTTTACCAACATTATATGGCACTAGATGCCGTTACTCCCTTACCCCTGATTTTGTACAACGTTCCTGGCAGAACAGGTGTTAATATGACTGCAGCAACTACACTCAGAATTGCGAAAGATGCCCAACAAATTATTGGTGTTAAAGATGCGAGTGGTGATTTAAAACAAGGAGAAGAAATTATTTCTAAAGCACCAAAAAACTTTTTAGTCTTTTCTGGAGATGACGAAACGGCCATTTCACTTACATTGTTAGGGGGTGCTGGTGTAATTTCTGTTGCAGCAGGTGGATTTCCAAAAACCTTTTCAGCTGGTATTAAAGCCGCAATTGCCAAAAATACTGAAAAGGCAAATCAAATTATAAATCAACTTTTGCCCGTAATCGATTTGCTATTTAAAGAAGGTAATCCAGCAGGTATAAAAGCAGTTTCTTCGCTCAGGGAATTATCTAATGATACAGTTCGACTTCCACTAGTTAAGGCGTCGAAAGGCTTGACTGCTGCTTTGCGGCCCTATGTAGATAAGTTAGATTAAAAACCATTACACACATAAACGAGATACATATTTCAGTGTACTATTTTCGAACAAAAGAAAAAATAGATGCGCATGGAAGTTGTAGGAATGTTGTTGGTTTTAGTTAAGTTTGTGGCTATGAAAGTATCAAATTATTTACTCATCGCAGCAGTAGTATTATTTGTTGGGTGTAGTGATTTTCAAAAAGCTTTAAAAAGTGAAGAAGTTAAATTAAAGAATGATTTAGCTCTTGAGCTATACGAGCAAGGGAAATATCGAAAAGCGGCACAGCTTTTTGCTCAGCTTAAAGAAATTTATAGAGGCAAGCCTCAAGCGGAACGCATTGTGTTTTTTTATGCAAACTCTTTATTAAACACCCAAAATTATATAATGGCTGCTTACGAGTTTGAAACATTTGTTAAAGCTTATCCAAAAAGTCAGAAAGCGGATGAGGCGTATTTTTTGATGGGATTCTCACATTATAAAACCTCACCAAATTTTAGCTTAGACCAGACAGATACGTATGAAGCTCTAGATAAAATCCAGGAGTTTATTAATCGATACCCCGATAGTGAGCGCATGGCAGAGGCCAACATGATGGCGAAAGAATTAAGAGAAAAAACAGAAAAAAAAGGATTTGAAACCGCAAAGCAGTACAACACGATTCGCGACTATAAGGCTGCATTAACGGCTCTTGATAATTTTATTGCGGATAACCCAGGTACTTCATACCGAGAAGGGGCGTTGTTTGTGCAGTTTTCTGCCGCCACTACATTGGCAATCAATAGTGTTGCGTATAAGAAGCAAAACCGCCTAGACGATGCCAAATCTAAATTTGAAAACTTTAAACGCTTATATCCCAATTCTGATTATATGCCTGACGCATTAAAAATGATGAAAGATATTGAGCAAGAAATCATTACTTTTGCATCCAATTAATTTCAACGCATGGATTTAAAACGCACACAGGCCTCAGAAACCACAAAGACATACAATCGTAATGCACTAGATAATAGCACAGGTAACATATATGAAACCATATCTATTTTATCTAAACGTGCTGTGCAAATCAATGAAGACATTAAGACTGAATTGTTTGAAAAGCTCGAAGAGTTTGCTACTCCAACTGAAAACTTGGAGGAGATTTTTGAAAACAAAGAACAAATCGAAGTTTCAAAGTTCTACGAAAAGCTTCCGAAGCCACACGCCATCGCCATTGAACAGTGGCTACAGGATAAAATTTATTACCGTCACACTGATTCCGATTCAGAAGCATAGCCATGTCGGTTTTGCATGACAAGAAAATTCTTTTGGGAATTTCGGGCAGTATAGCCGCGTATAAAACGCCACTTATTGTTCGACTACTTGTCAAAGCAGGCGCTACTGTTCAGGTTGTTATGACCGAAAGCGCAAAAACTTTTGTAACTCCTTTAACCCTCTCTACAGTTTCCAATAAAGAGGTGCTAAGCTCTTTTATAAACGAAGACAATGAAAACGCGGTTTGGAACAACCACGTTGAATTGGGTCTTTGGGCAGATGCCATTCTTATAGCACCGGCCTCGGCGAATACACTTTCAAAAATGTCACAAGCCAACGCAGATAACTTACTTATCGCTACCTACTTGTCGGCAAAATGCCCTGTTTTCTTTGCACCCGCTATGGACTTGGATATGCACAAGCATCCTGCCAATAAATCCAATATCGACAAACTTATTGATAACGGAAATATATTGATACCTGCAACTTCAGGCGCACTTGCAAGTGGTTTGGACGGTGAGGGTAGAATGGAAGAACCCGAAAAAATAATTGCTGCGCTGGAATCATATTTTTTAGAAAAATCCCCATTTTCAGGAAAAAAAATAGTGATAACTGCAGGCCCTACATACGAACCTATAGATCCTGTGCGTTTTATAGGTAATCATTCTTCTGGTAAAATGGGTTATGCCTTAGCAAATTATGCCGCTCAAATGGGCGCCAATGTAACACTTGTCAGTGGACCAACTGCTGGGAACAAAACACATCCTAATGTTGATGTTTTAGCTGTTACCACAGCAAAGGAAATGCTTAAAGCTTGCACTGATTTGTATACTGAAACTGATGCAGTAATTATGTCTGCTGCTGTAGCTGATTTTAAACCCTCGAATAAAGCAACTCAAAAGATAAAAAAACAAGACGGCTTGGAAACTATCTCAATTACTCCTACAACAGATATCCTTGCGCACTTGGGCAGTAAGAAAAAGCATCAAGTATTGATTGGATTTGCCTTAGAGTCTGATAATGCCATTGCTCATGCTGAAGATAAATTGATTCGTAAAAACTTAGATGCCATCGTTTTAAATTCGCTTAAAGATGCTGGTGCAGGTTTTGGACATGACACCAATAAAATCACATTTTTACAGCGCGATAAAGCCCCAGTGGAATATCCACTAAAACCGAAAGAGGAGGTTGCCAAAGACTTGTTATTTCATCTAAAAAAAATATTTGATGCGCAATAAAATTATTATTCTCGTTTTAGGTTTTCATGCTATGGTTCTGTCGCAATCTGTTCAGGTTGATTTGACTCTTAACACAGAACTTGTCAATCAAACGAATATTACTCCAATTAAAACATTGGAAAAATCTCTACGAGATTTTTTAAACAATACCAAATGGACTTCTGAGTCTAAAAATAATAATGCAACGGTTAATGTTTCTATGTTGCTTACCATTTCTAGTGTAAACGATAATTCTTATGGTGGAACTTTGCAAGTGCAATCTAGTAGATTAGTTTATGGGAGTAGCTATTCCTCTCCGTTGGTTACTTTTTTAGATGATAACTTTGGATTTACCTATCAAGAGTTTCAGCCTTTTTATTTTGATGTGAATCGATATAACAATAACATTATTTCTGTGTTTTCGTATTACATTTATTTGGCTCTTGGGATGGAGCTAGATAGCTTTTCACCACTTGGCGGGACGGCTTATTTTGAGCGTGCTAGAATTATCGCCAATGCGGCTCAGGCAAGCAATGCACAGGGGTGGGCGGTTACCCAAAATCGCAACGGTCGATATGAGCTTATAGACCAAATTATTTCACCTGCTTTTAACGATTTTAGAAAAATGACGTATAAATACCACATAGAGGGGTTAGACCGCATGGTATCATCGCCTGGCCAGGCTAAAGCACTCATCAAAGATGAATTATTAAGTTTGCAAAACCTTTTGCGTCGCCAGCCTAATGCATACTTATTGCGTGCTTTTTTTGATGCAAAGGGCGAAGAAATAGGTCAATTGTTTAGTGATGGTCCTGAAGTAGAAACCGAATCTTTACTGCAATTTTTAAATCGATATGCCCCTAGTAATGCATCTTATTGGGATATGATTGCTCGTTGATAACTTCGTGTTTTCAAATGGCATAAACATACTATATTTGGGTTAACGTGATTTTATAACTGTGCTCACTTCATTAGCCATAAAAAACTTTTCTCTGATAGAAGATCTTGAGGTTTCTTTTGCCTCTGGATTATGTATTTTAACTGGTGAAACAGGCTCGGGAAAATCTATACTTTTAGAGGCATTATCGCTTATTTTGGGACAACGTGCCGATTTGACTACCATTCGCAAAAACGCAACTAAATGCGTTGTAGAGGCTGCTTTTGATATTTCTGATTACGATGTAAGTGAGTTATTCAAAGTCTCAGATTTGGATGAAGAGCCACATACCATTATACGGCGTGAATTAAGTATAAGTGGTAAGTCTAGAGCTTTTATAAACGATACTCCCGTAACTTTGGATACGCTTCGAATGATTGGAACATCTCTTGTAGATATTCATACACAAAGACAAACCATTCAACTTACCGACCCTATTTTTTACCTTAAACTTATAGATACGTACGCAAACGATGATGTGTTATTAGGCGCATACAAAGCGCAATACGCCATTTGGGAAAAATGTACTAAAGAACTTTCTGTCCTTCAACAGCGTCAACAAAAATCTGCTGAAACCTTAGATTATAATAAGTTTTTGTTGCAAGAGCTGGAGCAGATTTCCATTAGTGCTGGCTGTATTGAAACACTAGAGGAAGAAGTTACAATACTTAAAAATGCTGAAGATTTACGAGCAACCCTTTCCGAGGCTGTCAGTGTGGGTTTAAGTGAAAGCATCGGAACACAAGATCAACTAAATTTACTTACGCAACTATTATTAAAAATTGCACCTTTTGGAACTGCATATGCGTCATTGCATGAGCGTATTGTGAGTGTAGGTATTGAGCTATCCGATATTTTACAGGAAGCCGAACTATTGGGTGAAACAATTTCCCTAGACCCAGAGCGGTATCTAGAAGCAGAAGCACATTTAAGTGCTTTGCATCATTTGTGTCATAAACATAAGGTGCAAAATGCAGAAGGGCTGATTGAAAAACGAGACGAATTACGTCAGTTGTGTAGAGGTGTAGAAGAACTGGACGATCAAATAGCAGCGTGTATTTTAGATGTTGAAAGGGCAACAATAAAGCTACACGATGCGGCACAAAAACTTCGCGACCAGCGTGAAAAAGTATGTAGTCCACTAGCAAATGAATTGGTTTCACGCTGCCATGATTTGGGCATGCAGCACGTGCGTTTTAGCTTTAAAATAAAACCTTTGTCTGTCCCTCAATCAAGCGGTACTGAGGAGGTTGAATTATTATTTTCTGCCAACAAGGGAATTGATTTTGCACCTATTGGAAAGGTTGCATCAGGGGGAGAATTATCGCGTATTATGTTGGTGGTTAAATCGATCATGGCTGAACAAACACAGCTTCCAACATTAATTTTAGATGAGATTGATACTGGGGTTTCGGGTGAAATGGCAAAAGCCATGGGAAAGCGAATGCACGAAATAAGCCGTCATATGCAAGTGATTTCGATTACACATTTACCTCAAATAGCAGCCTTAGCAGATGCACATTACAAAGTTTACAAGGAAGTGGTTGGAGAAACCACACAAACATTCTTAACCCCCTTAGACGAAAATGCAAGAATTGAAGAGTTGGCAGAAATGTTGGGAGGTAAAAATATTAAAGAATCAGCCTTGCGTCATGCGCAAGAGTTGCGAAACGTTTAATTATAATTTATACAGATGAGTTACGGATTACTTAAAGGAAAAAGAGGAATTATTTTTGGCGCATTGGACGAAAACTCCATTGCTTGGAAAACTGCAGAGCGCGTCCATGAAGAGGGCGGTTCATTTGTGCTCACAAATGCACCAATTGCAATGCGCATGGGGACCATAAACCAACTTGCTGAAAAAACAGGTGCCACCATAATTCCAGCTGATGCCACTTCGTTAGAAGATTTAGAAAAATTAGTTTCTCAATCGGTAGAGATTTTGGGTGGTAAACTTGATTTTGTGTTACATTCTATTGGTATGTCGGTAAATGTAAGAAAAGGGCGCCTCTATACAGATCAAAAATACGATTGGACAGTAAAAGGATGGGACGTTTCTGCGGGATCGTTTCATAAGGTAATGCAAGTGCTTTATAAACAAGAAGCGATGAATGAATGGGGAAGCATCGTTGCCTTATCATATATGGCCGCACAGCGTGTTTTTCCAGACTATAATGATATGGCTGATAATAAAGCTTTTTTGGAATCCATTGCCAGAAGTTTTGGGTATTTCTTTGGTAGAGACAAAAACGTACGTGTTAATACCATTTCACAATCACCTACGCCTACCACTGCAGGGAAGGGTGTTAAGGGATTTGATGGGTTTATTTCGTATGCCGAAAAAATGTCACCTCTTGGAAATGCGACGGCACTTGATTGTGCCAACTATACAATTTCTCTGTTTTCAGATTTAACCCAAAAAGTTACCTTACAGAATTTGTTCCACGATGGTGGGTTTTCCAATATGGGAGTCAGCGATGCAGTCTTACAAGCGTTTGAGGAACAACAAAACAAATAAGTATGCCCATACGGCAACGAACATCTAAGAAGAGATTTTTAGGCTCAAAACAAGGAATATTGTTTTTGGTGTTCGCTGCTGTTATTTGGACCTTAAGTACGCTTTCAGAAAACTATACAGCCACTGTTCCTGTGCAATTTGAATTGCAGTCAGATTCTAACGATTTTGTGTTGTCAGCCTCACGTGTAGAAGTTCCCGCACGAGTTACAAGCACAGGCTTTTCTATTTTATATCGAAGAATATTTCCCCGCAGGGTTTTGTTGTTGGTTAGTGAATTGCCCATAAAGGAAATTGAAAAACCTACACTCCATTCAGACTATTTATTGAACAAATATAATGAGGTTTACAGCAGCTCAAGTCAAATCACCCGGTTTGTTCCCAATGCTATTTTATTACCGATAGTGCAAGCTGTAAAGAAATCATTTTCTCCAGCGTTATCAGATTTACCACAGTTTGAAGAGGGTTATCAGCTCATTTCGCCATTATCATTTAGTACAGATACGATAACTGCTTTTGGTAGTAAAGCAATTTTGGAAAAATTAGACCAAGCGATCTTTGAGTTAGTACCGGGGAAACCCATTAGAGAAGATTTCTCTCTAAAAGCAACTTTATTGGATTCGATAGCTCAATCAGCAAATTGGGATACAACTAGCATAGAGGTTAGTGGAAGTGTAGATAGGTATTCTGATGTTTCTCTATTAGTGTCGGTCAAATTGATTAATACACCAGAAAAGATCAATGTTAACCTCACGCCAAAGTCGGTTGAAATTAAATTTGCTGCACCTTTAAGTTCGCTTCGTGCTTTTGATGCGTCAGCATTAAGTGCAACCGCCTTTTTTGAGAAAACGCCTTCTGGACAGCTTTCGGTACAAATTACTGGGTTACCCATTGCTGCTAAAAAATTATCAATTGAACCACCAACAGTTACATATTTTATAGTAGAATGAAACATTATGTACTAACTGGTGGCATTGGCAGTGGTAAGTCCACTATTCTTGAATTGTTTAAAAAAATGGACGTACCCACTTTTTCCGCCGACGATTCTGCCAAATATGTGATGCAACATAACCCTGAAGTAAAGAAAAAAATCAAAGCCCTTTTCGGAAAATCTGCTTACAATGATGGAATCCTTAACAGGAAGTGGATTGCGGAACAGGTTTTTAATGATAAAGTAAAATTAGATAAGTTAAATAAGGAGGTACATCCTGCTGCTAAAGCGGCATATACAAAATGGCAAGCCAAACAAAATGCTCCTTACACCATTTATGAATTCCCTATTGTTTTTGAGTTAAATGCGCAAGGGCGATTTGATGGTGTTATTTTGATCACAGCACCAGAAAAAAAACGTATTCAACGCGTACAAAATAGAGACAATGTTTCTGAAGATGCTGTTCAGGCTCGTATTTCAAACCAGTGGACTGATGAACAAAAAGTAGCTCTCGCTGATTTTGTGATTGAAAACATCGAACTTAGCAACACAATATCTCAAGTGAAAGCCTTGCATGAAAAGTTGCTTAAAAACTCAAATTGATGAGAAAAAATCTTTTCACACTATTGATAGTTTTTATGGGATTATCCCTTTTGGGAATCATCATAGTACAAACATTTTGGATTCAAACCAACCTAAACAATCGCGATCGCCAGTTTTCGTTGAGTGTCAATAATGCATTGGCCTCTGTTTCAGATCAAATAAAAGAGCGTGAATTACGTGATTACATTGCTGCTACTCAAAAATTAATGGATAGCATTGGTTCTCCAAAAGAATCACAGCTAACAGAAGTTTTTCAATATATTGACAGAACCTCAGAGGAGAATAAAACATTGTTGGTTTCGAGTGGAATCATTGAAGACACCTATGGGATTTTCCCAGATCTATATGACCCTGCTTCCTCAGATTCTACCCCAATTTTAGATTATCGAAGTATCAAGGCAACAACGGTTCTGGAGGAGGATGTGGAAGGTTCCATTAATCGGATGTCATCGGCAGAGCGAATACAGCGAATCGAGCGGTTATCGTCTATGGATAAAGCAAAGTACGAGAGTATTTTTATGGATATTGCAGCCAATAAATCAATCGAAAAACGTGTTGGTACTTTCGAATTAGAGCTTTTATTAGGTCAAGAATTATTGCTTCGTGATATCGATGCAAACTTCGAGTTTCGAGTTTTTGAAGGGAATCGCATGTCTGGTCTTGGAACGGATTTATTTCTGCAAAATATTAACAACACCACATATAAAACCCCTCTTTTCGTTGATATAAATGGGGATAGCAGTTATGAGTTAAGATTAATCTTTCCTGATAAGAGTGCCTTTTTACGTTCATCTGTTTTGAACTCTATTGCCCTCTCTGTTTTTTTTACCTTGATCTTAATTGGTGTGTTTGCAATAACATTGTTACAAGCTTTTAAGCAAAAGAAAATTTCCGACATAAAATCAGATTTTATCAATAACATGACGCACGAGTTCAAAACACCTATTGCAACAATTCAACTCGCGTTAGACGCACTTGCTACTTCTGCTATTGCCAAAAAGCCCGATAAGGTTACACAATACCTGGGGCTTATTCGAGACGAGAGTAGGCGTATGAATACTCAGGTAGAAAACGTGTTGCAAATATCTAGACTGGACAAGCAGGAGCTTGAACTTACAACTTCCGAAATAGACCCACATATACCCATTAAAACAGCTATTGAACATGTTCGTTTACTTATTGATCAAAATGAGGGAACACTTTGTGTGTCTTTTGATCCAATGCAAGTTAAACTTACCATGTCCGAGTCTCACATGACAAATGTTTGGGTAAACCTACTTGAAAATGCCATTAAGTATTCTGAAGATGTAGTAGAAATTAATATAACTACATCTATTTCTGAAGATGCTTTTACTGTTGAAATTCAAGACAAAGGTATTGGTATGAGCGGCAACGTTAAACGCAAAGTTTTTGATCGATTTTACAGAGAAGAATCTGGAAACATACACAATGTAAAAGGCCATGGATTAGGATTGTCTTATGTAAAGCGTATTGTGGAATTACACAATGGCACGATTTCTGTTCAAAGCCAACCCAATAAAGGAAGTACCTTCACTGTACAATTTCCACTTAAACACGCATTATGATAACTTCAAAGAAAAAGGTTTTACTGGTTGAAGATGATCAAAATTTTGGTTTTATACTTCGTGATTATTTAGAGCTTAACGACTACGACGTTGTTTTAGCTCGTAATGGAGTAGAAGGCATAGAAAAGTTTAACAAAAACACATTTGATATTTGTTTACTTGATGTGATGATGCCCTATAAAGATGGGTTCACATTAGCCAAAGAAATTCGAAGAGCAAACAGCATCGTTCCCATTATTTTTCTAACTGCCAAATCGATGAAAGACGACGTGGTAAAAGGATATAATTTGGGTGCAGATGATTACCTCACTAAGCCATTTGATTCCGATGTTTTGTTGTTAAAAATGAAGGCTATGTTTCATCGTATGGAACAAAATGTGATAAATCTTGATAAAGCAGAACATCTTTTTACGATTGGTAAATTTAAATTTAATGCCAAACTACGAGAACTTTCATTCGAAGCAGCACCGCCTATAAAGTTATCGCCCAAAGAGGGATCGTTACTACAACTATTGGCGTTACACCTAAACGACTTAATGCCTAGAGAACTTGCGTTAAAAAAAATATGGAAAGACGATACATATTTTACTTCTCGTTCTATGGACGTGTACATTGCAAAACTACGCAAACACCTTAAAGACGACCCTTCAATTGTGATTAGTAACATTCACGGCGAGGGTTTCCGAATGACAGTATCCTAGTTTGCTCGTGGATGAAACTTTGCAATTGCCTCTTTTAAATGGCGTTGACTCATGTGGATATACCTTTCAGTAGTGGTGATACTTGCGTGTCCCATCATGTGTTGTACTAGTTGAATGTCAGCACCATTTTCTACCAAATGTGTAGCAAACGAATGACGTAAAGTATGTGGGCTAACTTTCTTGTTTATGTTGGCAAGCAGAGCCGCTTTTTTAACAATAGTAAACACCATATTACGTGTGAGTTCTTTTCCTCTATTATTCAAAAACAACCTGTCTTCAAACCCTTTTATTACCTTTTGCTTTTTTTTGATGTATTCGTGAATAAGTTTTGTGGTGCTTTCAGCCACAGGTACCCATCGCAGTTTATCGCCCTTTCCACGGACACGAATCAAGCCTTTTTCAAAAAACAAATCAGATTTATTGAGTTGCGTGAGTTCGCTTACACGAAGTCCACAACTGTAAAGTAGTTCTAACATACAGCGGTTTCGGAATGCATGTTTGCTCTTGCGATCAATTCCAGCTATCAGCCCGTCCACTTCATCTGTTGATAACGTATCTGGGAAGGTTTTTCGAATTTTTGGAAGTTCTAAAAGCTGCGTGGGATTGTCATTTCTATACCCCTCTAGTTGTAAATATGTAAAGAACCCCTTTATCCCTGATACAATTCTAGACTGCGTCGGGGGTTGTACCTCCTTAGAAAGTTCAAATACAAAGTCTTTGAGCATGTCTGCTTTTAACGAAATAGGCGAAATTTTCGATTGTAACTTCTTGCAATAGTTTGCTAATCTGTTTACATCAAACTGGTAACTTTCAATGGTATTTTCGGACAACCCTTGCTCTAAGCGTAGGTGAAAAGAATAATCCTCTATGGCTTTTTTCCATTGCATACCCAAAAATACATATTGATTCCCAAGAGTTTCTTAGTTTTGAACAAATTTTAATATGGAACTTACCATCATTAACGGTCCAAATTTGAACTTACTGGGAAAACGCGAACCCGAAATTTACGGATCACAGGGCTTTGAAGCTTATTTAGTTACGCTTAAAAAGCAGTTTCCAGCATGTACGTTTCATTACGTACAATCAAATATTGAGGGAGAACTCATAGATGCACTTCATAAATATGGGTTTTCTAGCGACGGGATTATTTTAAATGCAGGTGCATACACGCATACCTCTGTTGGGCTTGGCGATGCGATTAAAGCTATTGAAACCCCTGTAATTGAAGTACATATTTCTAACACTTTTGCACGTGAAGATTTTCGCCATACATCATATCTTACACCACATGTCAAAGGGCTTATTTTAGGCTTTGGACTTAAAAGCTATTCCCTTGCCGTGCAGTTTTTTACAGATAAAAGTTAATTATTGATATTTAAATTGGCCTATGACGATTACCTCGTGTAAGTGTCCTATGAATAAACCAATCTACAAGCCTGTCAGGTAAATAATAAGCGAGTAGCTTGAATAGTAACTTGTTTTTATGGACAATATAGCGTGTTTTCGGATTTCTGGTTGTTAGGCATTTTAAAATAAGATTGGATATCTGGGAAACAGGCAATGCTGCATTTTCTGATTTTTCAATCATCATATTTGCTTTTTGCAACACATCGTTGTAGTCTGTATGGGAGTATTTATCCATACTATTTAGGCTTTTTTGCCAAATAGCTGTCTGTATTGGACCTGGCTCAATTGCAACAACTTTAATGTTATAGCGTCGCAGCTCTCTGCGATAAACATCTGTCATGCTTTCCAATGCGTGTTTTGAAATAGAATAAGCTCCATTAAATGGTGAATTAAACAATCCAGAAATAGAACTGATATTGATAATTCTTCCAGGCACATTTTTAAAATTGGGCGCAGCGCCTAGAAGGGGTAAGAACAGATTTGTGATTCGTCTAACAGATTTGAGATTAATATCAAGTTGACGTTCAAAATCTTTCTCTGACATGTGTTGCAATGGACCGGGAACCGCAATTCCAGCGTTATTAATGAGCGCATGCAAGACATCACATGTTTCAAAAACCACTTTTGCTGCTTTTACCACTTCATCGTGGTTTTGGACATCAAAAATTAGGGGCGTAAATCGCTCAGGATAGCTTTCAGAAAGTTTCTTTGCGTCAGCTTCTTTTCTAACGCTGCCAAAAATGTTGTAACCTTTTTTGTGAAGCAGGCTAAGGGCATCGCGTCCAATTCCTGTGGAAACTCCTGTAATTACGATATATTTCACCATTTTGATGCTTTTGATTATGCCGCAAAATAGCGATTAGGTTTCAACAATTTGCTTAACATGATGTTCTGTGTGCTCTAAGTAATCATTTATTAGAAAGATAAAGTTTGTTATTTTTTGATTTGGTAATTTGGCTTGAGTTTGCAATGTTTTTTCGGTTTGTTGTTTGATAACATGTATAATTTGTTTATTTAAACTCACCCAAAGCATGGTAAGGTCTTTTGGTTCAGCATGCTGATAGTCATTAATTAGAACAAGATTATCTTGTTCGTAATCAACAATTTGATACGTATTTGGTTTCATGTGGATTTCGGTAAATCGCCTTAAGTTATAGCGTGCAGAATCAATTAAATGACCTAAAATTTCTTTTTTAGACCATTGTGTGGGTTTTGGTTTTGCTGCCAGTTTTTGTCTGTGAGTAGCGTTCAAATACACTTCTGCATTGGTTATAAGCTGATTTAGCCTAGAAATTGTACAGTCCATAATTGTAAGTTTTGAGGGTTAACTAAAATTAAAGATACAAAAAATAAAAAAGCAGCTATGAAGCTGCTTTTTAAAAATCAGTATAATATAATTTTATAAGTGGATGACTTCTTCGTAAGCGTCTGCAACGGCTTCCATCATGGCTTCACTCATGGTAGGGTGGGGGTGAACTGCTTTGAGAACTTCGTGTCCAGTAGTTTCCAATTTACGACCAAGAACTGCTTCTGCTATCATATCGGTAACTCCTGCACCAATCATGTGGCAGCCAAGCCATTCCCCGTATTTGGCATCAAAGATGACTTTAATGAATCCGTTGGTAGTACCACTTGCTTGTGCTTTACCAGAAGCAGAAAATGGGAATTTCCCTACTTTAATTTCGTAGCCTTGCTCTTTGGCTTGGGCTTCGGTTAGTCCAACCGATGCAATTTCTGGACTACTGTATGTACATCCAGGAATATTTCCATAATCTAAGGGTTCAACGTGCTGACCAGCAATTTTTTCAACACATAAAATTCCTTCAGCTGATGCAACATGCGCCAATGCTTGTCCCGCTGTAACGTCCCCAATTGCATAATAACCAGGGATATTTGTTTGGTAAAAATCGTTTACCAAAATTTTGTCACGATCTGTGGCTATACCGACTTCTTCAAGCCCGATATTTTCGGTATTGGTTTTGATTCCCACGGCAGAAAGCACCACATCAGCACTAATTTTTTCTTCTCCCTTTTTTGTTTTTACTGTAGCTGTAACGTCTTTTCCAGAAACATCAACAGCCGTAACCTCGGCATTTGTTAACACTTTAATGCCAGCTTTTTTAAACGAGCGTTCCATTTGTTTAGAAATCTCTTCATCTTCAACGGGAACAATACGCGACTGATATTCAATAATGGTAACTTCAGTGCCCATGGCATTGTAGAAATAGGCAAATTCTACACCTATGGCACCAGAACCTACAACCACAAGTCTTTTAGGTTGTTTTTCAAGAGTCATCGCTTTTCGATATCCAATAACTTTAACTCCGTCTTGTGGCAAGCTTGGAAGTTCGCGAGAACGTGCGCCTGTTGCAACAATAATATGTTGAGCAGAAAACTCTTGTTCACTACCATCTTCGGATTTAACGTGAACTTTTTTTCCAGGCAATAATGTGCCATAGCCAGAAATCACATCAATTTTATTTTTCTTCATCAAGAACTGAACACCCTTACTCATGGTATCTGCCACCGAGCGACTGCGATTTACAACAGCATCAAAATCTTTGTCGTATTCTTTTACGGTAAGTCCGTAATCTTCGGCGTGTTGAAGGTATTCAAAAACTTGTGCTGATTTAATTAGTGCTTTGGTTGGAATACACCCCCAATTGAGACAAACGCCTCCAAGACTTTCTTTTTCAATAACCGCTGTTTTGAATCCTAACTGGGAAGCGCGAATTGCAGTAACGTAACCGCCAGGTCCGCTTCCCAAAACAATTATATCGTATTGGCTCATAAGGAAAAGTTTAAGCAAAAATACGAAACGAAAGCCTATTTCAGTGGGCTATTCAGTGTTTTTCTGATTTGCATCAAAATCAAGCGCAACTGAGTTTACGCAATAACGTAAACCTGTATTTGTGGGGCCGTCGTTAAATACGTGTCCCAAATGTCCATCACAGTTGTTGCAAATAATTTCAGTCCGATTCATTCCGAGTGAACTGTCTTTTTCATACCTAATTTTTCCTTCAATGGCATTGTCAAAACTTGGCCATCCACAATCGCTTCTGAACTTTGTTGTGCTCTTGAATAGCGGTTCTTTACATGCCATGCAATTGTAAACCCCAGCCTCAAAATGAAGGTTGTATTCTCCTGTATGAGGATATTCTGTGCCTTTTTCACGCAAGATGCGAAAAGCTTCCGGGCTGAGTGTGTTTTTCCAATAGTCGTCTGATTTTTTCATCGTTTTTGTTTTTTCCACTGCTGTTTTTGTTGATTTTTTAGGCTGTTGTCCACAAGCACTAAAAGCGCTAAGGAAACAAATAATAAAAATGATTTGTAGTGTTTTCATGACTCTTGAATATATGATTTAATCTGTTGCATCACCTTTTTGTCTCTAAGAATTCTACGGTGACCTAATCCTTTTGTTTTTATCACTTTGGCATTTGGGTGATGTTTAGCAATAGTATCTGAGCAGTTTACACTTACATCATAATCTTCTGTGTCATGAATCAAAAGTGTTGGTATTTGGATCTCTTGAACCGCAATAAAGGGAGAAAAATCGTCTAAAATCACCTGATATTTTTTCTCGAAATAAGTGATCATTCGCCTTAAAATTTTAGTGCTCAATCCTACTGATGTAATAAAATTATCAAAAATCATGCGCATGTTGTCCGCAGCACCAATTGTAATTATTTTTTTTGCATTACCCCTAGTTTTGCAATAGTTGAAAATAGCCATGGCTCCAAAAGAATGTCCAATAAAATAATCAAAACTACCTTCAGTTTTATCTAAATGTGCAACCGTTTCAATCATTTGGAGCATATTCGTCAGTTTCCCTGTTGATTTTCCATGAGCTGGGGCATCATAAGTTACTACGTGGTAGCCTGCTTTGTGAAGTGATTCTGCAATGTAATACAATTGCATTCCCCTGCCACTCCATCCGTGTGCTAAAAGTACTTTTTCGCCTGGATTCTCCCAAATAAACGTTGCAATTTGAATACCAATGGATTGTAGATATACGTTTTTCTGAGCACAATGCTGTAGGGCTTGTTGTTCTTTTTCTGGTACCTTAAACTTGAGTGGCTTTGAGAATATATATGCTGCGGCTCGCATAGCTAAATAAGGAGAAATGCGTTCTAAGTTTTTGAACATAATGCGCAACCAAGCGGGAACACTAAATCCTTGTTTATGCTTTTTTTTCTTTTCCATCCAAGCAAAGATAGTCCTCTTGTTTTTTATGTTTAAAACTATTTTGTTTATTTGGATAAACAATTAGCATGCCATCACACAAAAAAGGTGATAAAAAACTGTTGCGCGCTTGGGTTTCTTACGATTGGGCAAATTCAGTTTATTTTCTTGTTATTTCATCTACTATTTTTCCATTGTACTACGGATATATTTGTGGTGATCAAACACATCTGGAGATTTTTGGAATGCAAATAAAAAATACCGCTTTGATAAGCTATGTCACTGCGTTGGCTTTTGTTGTCATAGCTTTGTGGTCTCCTATTTTGTCTGGAATTGCAGATTATATGGGCAATAAGAAGCGCTTTATGCAATTCTATTGTTATTTAGGTGCTGCTTCATGTATTGGATTGTATTGGTTCGATATTCAAAACATCTATTGGGGTTTACTCTTTTATTTTTTGGCGTTGGTTGGGGCGTGGTCCAGTTTGGTTTTTTATAATTCTTATTTGCCAGATATTGCTTTCCCCGAACAACAAAATCGCATCAGTGCACGCGGCTTTGCACTAGGTTACATAGGCAGTGTATTGTTACTTCTTGTAAACTTATTTATGGTACTTAAACCTGAAATATTTGGCATTTCAGGTGAAGGAGGCGAAGCGTCGCTACAGGCCATGCGTTATTCGTTTATTTCGGTAGGTATTTGGTGGTTTTCGTTTAGTCACATTGCTTTTTATCATTTGCCACGTGGGAATAAAGATAAAGTATATACCAAAGATATTTTTTTTAACGGCTATCGGGAGCTTATGTCGGTTTGGAAAAGTTTGAAGCGCTTATATTTTTTAAAGCGTTACTTGGGCGCTTTCTTTGTGTTTAGCATGGCACTTCAAACGGTTATGCTTGTTGCCGCTTATTTTGGTGAACAAGAAATTTCTTGGTCTGCTGAAGAAAAGACAACAGGGCTGATTGTCAGTATTTTGCTCATTCAGATAATTGCCATTTTTGGTGCGCTAATGTCTTCAAAATTAGCAAACCGATGGGGTAATATCAAAACATTGATTTTACTTAACGCCATTTGGGTAATGCTTTGTGTTAGTGCGTATTTTATTTACGAGCCTATTGAATTTTACATTGTAGCAGGTTTTGTTGGGCTTTGCATGGGGGGCATACAATCGGTAGCACGTTCTACGTACTCGCAACTTATTCCCGAAACGCTTGACACCACTTCGTATTTTAGTTTTTACGATGTAGCCGAAAAAGTAGGAATTGTTATCGGGATGCTTATGTATGCTACTGTTGATCAGGTTACAGGAAGTATGCGGAATGCCATTCTATTTTTTGTGGTATTCTTTTTTGTGGGTGGCATACTACTAATCCGCTTAGAGCGTGGGAATAAAAGAGCGCTGTAAATGCTTTTATTTTTTGGTTACCTCACCAGAGCCAATAATTTTCTTTTCTATTTCAATGACAGATTTGTTGACTTCAATATCTCCTGATCCAATTATTTTCGCATTTAATTTTTGTTTTGCGTGAAAATATATATCGCCTGAACCTATAACTTTTCCTTCACAGTTGTTTGCACTAAGTTGACTTCCGTTAATATCACCTGAGCCATTTACGGTAGCTTTGAAAACATCTGTTTTACCCGAAACAGTGATGTCACCAGAGCCATTTATCATGGCTTTTACGTCTTCTGTCATTACATTTACGTCCATATCTCCAGATCCGTTTACTTGTAATGTCAACGTATCATTTTTTAAAATTACATCTCCTTCTATCTCTCCTGAGCCATTAAGTGTAAGTTTGCGCACTTCCTGAATTGGAACCGTTATTAAGATGTTTTTTCCTTTTGATGGGCGCAGTTCAGTTCTATCTTTACTCTTGATTTTAAGTGCATCTCTGTTTACACTTATTTCAATGTAGTCGAGTAAATTTTCTTCCGCTTTTAATGTGAGTTTTCCTTCTTTCCCTTCTACTAAAACAACATCGATATTACCGTTTACGCTAATTATATTGTATGCGCTAACCTCCCTATTCTCAGTTGCTATTATCCCGTTCCCTTTAATTTTTTTACTCCATTGTGCGTGCATGGGTAAAACAAAAAATAAAGTAATTGTGCCTAAAATAAAATGTTTTGGTTTCATGTTTATAATTTTTGGGTTTATTCTTCAATAACGATTATAAACAAACTTTGTTACAATGGCATGGCATTTGAAATGTAATATTATAACGAAAATTTCCCTTTATTGTAACCGCTTTTTTTGATAAAGCGGACAAAATGGCACACCAATAAACTATGTCTAGAACAAAGATTTTATCCCTAGAAAACCTGTTACCTCAAGATTTGGAAGATGAAGCAGACTTGATCCCGTTAATGACTACCGACGACGAGGAAGCTATACAAAAAGAACCTGTACCAGAAGAGTTACCCATACTCCCCCTCAAAAACACCGTGTTGTTTCCAGGGGTTGTGATTCCTATTACAGCAAGTCGCGATAGGTCTATAAAACTAATTAAGGCGGTAAATAGCGGAAATAAATTGCTTGGGGTTGTTGCACAGCAAAACGGAGAAACCAAATCGCCCTCACCAGAAGATTTATACCAAAAAGGAACTTTGGCAAAAGTACTGCGCGTACTTAAAATGCCTGATGGGAATACAACCATCATTTTGCAGGGTAAAAAAAGATTTGAAACACTGAGCTATATAGCGGAACACCCATATTTGACTGCAAAGGTGGCAGGCTTGGAAGAAATTCATCCTGAAGAGAATGACCCCAATTTTTCTGCCATTATAGATTCTATTCGTGATTTGGCGCTGAAAATTATTGCACAAAACCCCGAAATTCCATCTGAGGCCTCTTTTGCAATAAAAAACATTCAGAGCAATGCTTTTTTGGTAAATTTTGTTTCATCTAATATGGACATGAGCGTTTCCGAAAAGCAAGAAATTTTGGAACAAGACAGCCTTGAGCAACGTGCTTTAATGTGTTTAAAACAAATGAATGTTGAATATCAAAAGCTTTCCCTAAAAAATGATATTCAAACAAAAGTACGCCACGATTTAGACCAACAACAACGAGAATATTTTCTACATCAACAGATGAAAACGATTCAAGAAGAATTGGGTGGAGTCTCGTATGATGAAGAGGTTCAAGAAATGCGTGAGCGTGCCAAAAAGAAAGTATGGGACGATAAGGTTGCTAAACATTTTAATAAGGAGTTGGCAAAACTTGAGCGTATGAATCCGCAAGTGGCAGAATATTCGGTGCAGCGAAATTATTTGGATTTGTATTTAGACCTTCCTTGGAATACCTTTTCAGAAGATTATTTTGATTTAAATCGTGCGCAAAAAATCTTAGATCGTGATCATTTTGGCTTAGATAAAGTAAAGCAACGCATTATTGAACACTTAGCCGTTTTAAAACTCCGCAACGATATGAAATCCCCGATTTTATGTTTGGTTGGACCTCCTGGAGTTGGGAAAACTTCGCTTGGAAAATCGATTGCAGAGGCGCTGGGTAGAAAATACGTACGTATGTCTTTGGGTGGTATGCGTGACGAAGCCGAGATTCGTGGACATCGTAAAACGTATATTGGTGCTATGCCCGGACGAGTAGTCCAAAACATCAAAAAAGCTGCTACATCAAACCCTGTTTTCGTTTTAGATGAGCTCGATAAACTTGCCGAAAGTGCACATGGCGATCCATCATCTGCTATGCTAGAAGTACTTGATCCCGAGCAGAACACTACATTTTATGACAACTACTTGGAAACGGGATACGACCTGTCCAAAGCAATGTTTATTGCCACGGCAAATTCCTTGTCGACCATACAACCAGCACTTCGTGATCGTATGGAAATCATAGAGGTTTCAGGCTATACATTAGAAGAAAAAGTGCAAATAGGACTTCGCTACTTACTTCCAAAACAAGTTACAGAACACGGCTTAAAAAAATCAGCGGTAAAACTTCCAAAGGCTACCATGCAACAATTGGTTGCTGGCTTTACTCGTGAGTCAGGTGTGCGTGGATTGGATAAGCAAATAGCGAAAGTAGTACGTCATTATGCCATGCTTGAAGCAAAGGAAACTCCTCGTGATTCCAAGCTAGAAGTGACAGAACTTGAACCTATTTTGGGCCCTGCAAAACTGCTTCGTGATACTTACGAAAATAACGATGTCGCTGGTATTGTTACTGGGTTGGCATGGACTCGTGTTGGTGGAGATATTCTATTTATTGAGTCTTCTTTGAGTAAAGGAAATGGTGTTTTATCTATTACTGGAAACTTAGGTAAAGTGATGAAAGAATCTGCTACTATAGCCTTGCAATACATCAAGTCACACGCTGATGATTTGGGTATTGAAATTAACTTTTTTAGCAAACATAATTTTCATATTCACGTTCCTGAGGGGGCTACTCCTAAAGATGGACCTAGTGCAGGAATTACAATGATAACATCCTTGGTGTCGAGTATTTTACAACGCAAAGTAAAAAACCGCATTGCCATGACGGGTGAAATTACACTTCGTGGGAAAGTATTGCCTGTCGGTGGAATCAAAGAAAAGATTTTGGCAGCAAAGCGCGCCAACATCAAAGAAATTATTTTAAGTGATAAAAATCAGGCAGATATTGGCGAGATACCAGAGCGTTATTTGAAAGGATTAACGTTGCATTACGTCACCTCAATAGATGAGGTATTGGCTATCGCAATAACAAAACAACGTATCTCAGGTACGAAAAAAGCGTAACTTTCGTTTTTAATACGAATGAAAAGGCTTTTTGTTTCCTATTTCTTGATTTTTTCTTCTGCGATAATTGCGCAAATTGGTGGCGATGCTACCTATCGTTTTTTGGATCTTTCTTCTTCACCTAGGCAATTGGCACTGGGAAATCCCATTACCATACGCGATGCCGATATTAGCACCACTCTTGCTAACCCTGCTACAATTCGCGGCGAACACGGAGGACAGCTGATGATAAACTACGAACCCTATTTCGATGGTATTCATCGCGGATCTGCGGCTTATGCGCTTGCAATCAGCCGAGAAAGAGCACTGGTTTTTGATATCAAATACATACATTATGGTACTTTTGATGGTGCAGATGAATTGGGGAATCCCACAGCAGATTTTAGTGGAAACGAAGTAGCACTTGGATTAGCGTCTTCACAATATTTTTTACGTCCAAATCTACACGTAGGCGCACGTTTACGCTATGTGCTTTCTAATTTGGACACCTACACTTCCTCTGGTATTACGGGCGATATTGGCTTGTATTACAACCCAATTGGAAAACCCTTCCGCCTGGCATTGGTTTACCAACATATAGGAAAGCAAATTACTGCTTATGAAGATGTTTTTGAGCCACTTCCCACCAATCTAACGATTGGGCTTTCGAGTGCTTTAGAGCATTTGCCCTTGCGTTGGCATATGTCGCTTCATCACCTAAACAAATGGCCGCTACTTTTTGAAAACCCTGAAGATGGTACTACCGACCTTAACGGAAATAGCTCACAGCAAAAGGCTGGATTAGTCAAGAAAGTACTTCGTCATGCTACTTTTGGTGTAGAAGTATTTCCTGAAGGAGTGTTTTCTATTCGTTTGGGTTACCATGCACAACGTGCTGCAGAATTGCGTATTTTGGAGGTGCGGAATTTTTCGGGTCTTTCTTTTGGTGTGGGTATGCAGTTACGCCGTTTGCGTTTTCAGCTAAGCCACGCTAGATATAATATAGCTGGAAACCGCACGTTTTTGGGGTTAACCTTAGAGCCAAGAAAATGAAAAAACCATTTGTAATTGCCATAGATGGTGCATCATCTACAGGTAAGAGTACCTTAGCCAAAGCATTGGCTCAGGCATTGGAATTTGTATATGTAGATTCAGGTGCCATGTATCGTGGGGTAACGTTATATGCCCAACAAAAACAGTGGCTTAGTACAAATCATTTTGATAAAGATATGCTGATTGCCAACCTTGACGATATTCAATTGACTTTTAAGCACAATAAACTAATGCTAAACGGCACAGATGTAAGCGCAGCAATACGAAGCATGACCGTTTCAAATGCGGTGAGCCAAGTAGCCGCGGTTTCTGCTGTGCGCTCGTTTTTGGTGGCGCAACAACGTGCCATTGGTACGCAGCACAGTGTAGTGATGGATGGCCGTGATATTGGCACGGTAGTTTTTCCTCATGCCGATGTAAAACTTTTTTTGACTGCCGATGCTAACATTCGTGCGCAACGGCGTTACGACGAACTTAAAGCTGTTGATCCAAGTGTTACGCTTTATGCTATTTTAGAAAACATCACCCAACGCGACCACTTAGATAGCACTCGCTCAGACTCACCGCTACTACAAGCAACAGATGCGATTGCTATTAACGCCTCCGATTTTGGGATTAGCGAACTACTAGGATACGTATTGGAGTTGGTAAAAAAGCGGATGGGAGTTTAGTTTTTTTGTTAACTTTTTGCCTATATACATAAAAGCAGTACATTTGCGCACCTCTTGAGAAGCGCTTTAGAGTAACACTGAGAGAAAAACAATCATTAATCCTTCTGTAAAGCAGCGCTTTTACTCAGCTTAGCAGAATACAAACAGACGCAGCATGGCTGACGAAAACCAACCCATAGAGGAAGCAACACAAGAAGTTGCTCCTACCCAAACCGCTACTGAAGATGTACAATCTGAGACAGTAGAAACTCCACAAGAAGATACTACACCAACCGTTTCACCCGATGA